>CAYSXG010000001.1:0-65710 GCA_964434895.1 uncultured Solibacteraceae bacterium
GGTTGAGCTGGGAGAGCACCACCACGGGGATGCCGTGGTCCTTGGCCAGGAGCTTGAGGCCGCGGCTGATCTCGCCGATGCGCGTGGCCTCGTTCTGCTGCGCGGCGCGGCTGCCCTCGGGGCTGGAGAGGAGCTGGAGGTAGTCCACGATCACCAAATCCAGGCTGGCACCTTCCCGGCTCAGGTGACGGTCCACCATGGCCCGGATCCGAGGCACTGTCACGCCGGCATCGTCGTTGAAGGTCAAGGGGAGGGCCCGCAGTTCATCCCGGGCCCGCCAGATGGCGGCCTCGGCCCGGGCATCCAGAGCCCCAGCCTCCAGCCGCTTGAGGTCCACCCTGGCGTGGGCAGAGAGGAGGCGCCGGAACACCTCATCGTTGCTCATCTCCAAGCTGAAGAAGGCCCCCACGTTCCCGCGCAGAGCCGCCCGAAGGAGCCAGTTGAGCGCGAGGGCGGTCTTGCCGATGCCGGGCCGGGCCGCGAGGACGATGAGGTTGCCGGGCTGGAAGCCTTGGGTGAGGGCGTCCAAGCGGGAGAAGCCCACCGTGAGACCGCCGGTGCCCTCCCCGGCCAGCCGGTCCTGGATCCGCCGGGAGGAGGCGTCGGAGATGGCCTCGATCCCCTCCAGGCCCTTGCGCTTAGGGTCCCCCTGGGCCAGGCGGAACAGGTCCGCCGCGGCGCCGTCCACCAGGGCCTCGGGCCGGTTCCCATCGTCCTGGGCCTCCCGGGTGAGCCGGGCCCCGATTTTGATGAGCTCCCGACGCTTGCGCTTGCGGACGAGGATCTCCGCCAGCACCCGGGGGCGGCCCACCTCCTCCGCCGCCAACAGCTCCAGGATCCCGATGTAGCCGCCAGCACGCGCCAGGTTCCCGGTCTGCTCCAGCACGTCCCGCAGGGT
This sequence comes from uncultured Solibacteraceae bacterium, assembly GCA_964434895.1. Classification (GTDB taxonomy): domain Bacteria; phylum Acidobacteriota; class Holophagae; order Holophagales; family Holophagaceae; genus CAYSXG01. The sequence continues at coordinate 899 of CAYSXG010000001.1, forward strand.
GAGCGCGGTGACTTCCGTGCGCTCCTCCAGCAGGGCCCGCAGGCCCAGGAACACCGCACGGTGGGCCGGCACGAAGAAGTCCTCCGGGGTGAGCTCGAAGAGCACATCGGCGGCCAGGCCCTCGTTGCCCGGGGCGGAACAGGTGGCCAGGAGACTCCGCTCGCTTTCGGGGTCCTGCGGAAGGGTGTCGTGGCTCATGCGGTCACCTGGGCGTCAGCGGCTGGGATGGGGTGCTGCTCTTCGGCAGCCTGGGAAGCCTTCTGGCGCACCATGAACGCCCCCCGGAGGTACTTGTAAACCGGCGGTCCATCGCTGCCGTTGGCACCAGGGCCGAGGAGGTGCTGGCAGGCCTTGAGCCACTGCGGCGACGTGGCCAGGTACTCCCGCACGGCTTCGAGGCAGAGGCCAGGGGTCACGAATTCGCCGTACTGCTTGCAGCGGTCCTCGATACCCTGGCACACGGCAAGGAAGTCAAAGCGGACCTCCCGGCCGCTGGAATCCGAGTGCGGGTAGACCCGCTGCATTTCTACCGCCGCCTGCACCACGTCCCGAGGGAACGCCTTCAGGGCCTGCTGACTGGGCTCCCCGCGCTTTCGCCTCTCCGTCTTCGCCTTCGGGGGCCCCGGCTCCGGAGCCGCAGGCGGAGGGGTAGGGGAGGTAGAGGGAATCAGGTTAAGGGAATCAGGAATCAGGGGGGCTTCTTCCGTGCTTGAACCGTGCTTGTCTTGTGCTTGCACCGTGCTCGCACCGTGCTCTGGTGGTGCCGGTATGTCGCTCGCCTTCTCCTTGCAGTGGGGATCCTGGTGCTTGTCCCAGTTCACGATTTGGATGAACCGCAAGCCTGCCACGCTGTACCGGACCAAGAAGCCCCGTAGGGCCAAGCATTGGAGCAGCTCATCCACATCCGCCTGGTCATAGGGCAGGCACTGGGCCTTGATCTTGAGGGGGCGATCATCCAGGCGCCCAGCCCGGTCAGCAATCGTCCAGAGGGCGATGAAGAGCAGCCGGGCCAGGGGCGGAACCTCCGCGAGGGTGTCATTCAGAAAGAAGCCGGGCTTGATGTTTCGTGATCTAGCCATGGTTCACGCTCCGCGGCGGAGGCCGCGCTGGAAGGGGAGATGAGGGGAGAGGATGTCCAGGGCGTCGCTCAGGCCCCAGACCACGCCAACCACCGCCCCGCGGCGGTGCATGGCGTCGAGAAAGGCGAGCTGCTCGGGCTCCGGGCGGCCGGCTGGTCGCAGGACCTTCCCGGTTAGGTCGAGCATGGCCGGGCGCTTCACTTCGAGGTAGAGGCCACGGCCTCCTGGTGCGAGGATCCCGGAAATGTCCGAGAACCCTTCCTCCAGGGAGCCGACGAGGGCCGCAGCCACTTCGCGGGAGACACGCTCAGGAAGTCCCAGCCGTTTCATGGTGGCGAGGGCCATCCCTCGGGCAGCCTTGGCGCCGGCGTCGGAAGACCAGGCCATCACCCCCACCCTGGCCAAGCCCTGGAGGGTGTCCTCCTGGACTTTGGCCTCATCCTGTCCGGCCAGAAGGTAGGCCCTGGCGTAGCGTAAGGGGTCGAACTGGTGCGGGAAGGGAAAGAGGGGCACGATCTACCCCTGCTTCTTGTCGAGCCGAGCCTGCTTTTTGGCGGCCTTGGCTTCCCTTTTTTTCAGGGCCTTGGCCTCCACGGCGAGTTCCCGGGCGACGTACCAGCGCTCCGAACGCCGGGCACCAGCGCGGACCATGCTCACCTTCCGGGCCTTGGTGAGTTCCAGGATGGCGTAGCGCAGTGTCCTGGCCGAGATTCCGGTGGCCCCGACCAGATCGTTCGTCTGGATCCCCGAGGCCCCGGCGGCCGTGATGGCTGAAAGGATCTTCTCCAGCATTCGCTCGTGGATTTCGGCCCGGGTCACGGCGTCACCTCCTCCAGCTCTTGGCGGCAGCCGGCCACCACCCAGGGCTGAAATTCGCCTGCCAGGTCCCCGCTCACGCGGGCCCGAAGGAAGGCGGCATACCGCCGGTCCAGGTGGCCCAGCACCTCCTCTGCCAGGAAGAGGCGATCCGCCAGGCGGCCCATGGGGTCCTTGCTGTTCACGGGCGGCAGCGCGATGGACTTGAGGGCGAAGGTGTCCACCTCCAGGGTGAGGACCCAATCCATGTCCCCGGAAATGATTCGGACCTTGGCCTTGGCCGGCCGCATCCCGCGGGCCAGTGCCTCGAAGGCGGCGCGGCTCTCCGCAGGGTTGCCCTTAGAGAGGCGCAGATCCTTGACCTCCGCCCGCTCGGAAATGAGGGCGATCCCGTCTTCGACGTAGCAGGCGGAAGAATCTCCATCCACCCCACTAGTCCCGCTGTGCTTGAGGCCGCGCATCCAGAGCCAGAGGAGGAACTCCTCGCCGAGGAATCGGCCTTGTTTGATGAGTTCGAGGGGCTTCACATGGCCTCCGGAGCAGAAGGGGTGGTGGGTTCAGGGCGACGGAGCCGGGGCGGAACACCGGCATCCGTGATCCGGCGGCGCAGCGTGGCGTCCTGGACCCAGGCCCGGGCCTCCTGAAGCAGCGGGATCATTTCCTCGCGGCCCTTTTCCTTGCCGGCGTCGTAACCGGCGAAGAAGGCGTCGCGGGCCTCCTGATCGCTCAGGGTGATGGGGGGGGTTACTTCAGACATGGAGGGCCTCCTCCACTTCGAGGTCGAGGGGATCCAGGACCATCAGGGCCGCTACGGGAAGCTCCGGGGCGACGGCCGCAGCCAGGGGCAGCGGGGAGAGCGGGTGCAGCTCCAGGCCCCAGCTCTTCACGAAGAGCCCGACCAGGGTGCTCTGCATCCCGGCGCTGGTGGCCGTGGTGAGGAGGGTGCCGGCCTTCAGGTTCCAGGCCACCTCAACCACCTTGAGGGTGGGCAGCACCTTCCGGAGCAGTTCGGCTTTCACATCGTCCTGGAGGGAGATCCGGGCCTCCTTGCCGATGAAGGCCAAATCCTTCTCCGCCTGGAGCTGGCGGAGCCGCATATCCACCTCGGCCTTGAGCAGCGCCGAGGGGATCCGGCGGCTGTCCACCCGGAGGCTGAAGATGGCGTAGCGATCATGGGTGAGCCAGTCGGGATTGACGGCCAGCTTGGGGTTGCGCCAGTCACACCAGCCGCAGCGAACCTCCTCCAGCCCGTCCTCAAAGGGACGGAAGGCATCAGCCCTCAGCCCCTCCAGAAGGGTCTCCGCCGAGGGCACCGTGCCCAGCACCTGGAACCGCAGCAGGTTCAGGGAACCGTTCAGGAGGCTCATTCTGCACCTCCAAAGAACTGGCGGAGTCGCCCCATGAAAGAAGGGGCTTGGCCTGAGGTTTTGGACTCAAGCTCAAGCGCCGCATCCAAGGCTTCCAGAAAATTCCCAAAGAGGTTGTAGTGCTTCACCAACAGATCAACCTGATCGAGCTTCACGGGATGCCTGTGATGTTCGATCAGGCTTTTAGTGGCTCCACGAAGATCGTTGGCCTTATGGAGATCCCCCTTCCCGAGAGGGCTACATTTCAGGGATTCGCCAGCTTCCATGAACTTTTTCGAGACGAAGGCGCCGTCCTCTCCAGGGATCGCCATTTGGGCCAGCTCGACCAAGGCCTCAGCCATGGCAATCGCCTGGTTCTGGAGGTTCAGAAGGAAGTTCACGCCTCACCCCCGAACAGATCGCCGTCGATGACCTCCGAGGAGGCCGCCGCCGGCGCGGCCGGGGCTTCTTCTGCCTTGGCCTTGGCTTTCATGGAGGCCTTGAGATCCTCCGCCGACTTCGGGGCGCTGGCCCCCTCCCCTTCCGACTTCTTGGGGGCCTCGCCGCCGTTCTTGGCGATCATGACGGCGTTCCAAGTGGCCTCGCCCTCACGGATCGCAGCGAATACCTGGCGCAGATCCTGGAGCTCCGCCGGGGAGCAGGCCTCGATGGCGTGTCCGAGGTATTCGACCAGGGCTTCGGGGCTCACGCCGATGGAGTAGAAGGCGTCGCATAGGCGCTTGCGGGCAGCCGCAGGATCCTCAGCGTCACGGTTGCGAGTCGTGGCGTCCACCTGGTCCATACACTCCTCAAGGATGTCTCCAGGCAGGATCCGCAAAGCCCCGCCACGGATGGCCTTGGAGGTAAGCGCCGCTTGCTTGACCAGCAGGTCGTCCTCCGTGGCCTCAATGATGTAGACCACCTTGCCCTTCGAGTTGAGGCGCTGGCCTAGAGCAATCTGGCCCTCCTTCAGGAAGGAGCGCTCCACCTTCTTCTCGATAATGAGGTCTTGGGAGTAGGAGACGTTTTTCTCCAGGTCCATAACCGTGACGCGAATTATGCGCTTTTCGGCATCGTCGTAGAGAACGATGGTCGCGGTATCGGTATTGCCCAACTCATCCAGGGCCGCCTCCGCGAACCGAATGGAGGGGCCCACCACCTTCTCCTTCCCGATGGGCTTGGCGTACTTGGCGGTCTCGGCAAAGCGGGGGCGCTTGCAGGCGGCGAGCAGGCGCAACCGGACACCCTCGATGTTTCGGGGACGGAGAAGTGCCATCTGGTAGCGGGCCTTGACGGCGGCTTCGGCCTGGGCGGCGGCGGCCGTGCTGGCCGTCTCTAAAGCCATGGCCTGGGTCTGGGTGCCCATCATATCGACGGGCTGGGTAGGAGGCATGGTGGCCATGCCGTTGCGGGGGGTGATGGTGCCGCTCATGCGGCCTCCTTTCGAGAAGTGGTTTTGGATTTGGCCGCCTTGATCGGGTAGATGCGGCCGTAGGGGGTTTTCGGGGTTTCGGTGGTGTGGCTCTGCCGCAGGGCCAGGAGCTCCGCCGGCGGAATGGCGGCCCGGAGGGCGAGATCGCGGATCACCGCCTCCACGTCCTCATCTCGCTTCTTGCCGAAGCCCTGGAGGGTCCAGCGGTAGGCGGCCCCGTGCAGTTCCTGGGCGTCGCCCGCGACCAATGCGTTGTCGAGGATGGCCTTGCAGGCCTCCTCCCGGCCCTTCGATGCCTTGATGTCGGCCTGGACTGCGGCGAGATCCACCAGGGCCTGGGCCACCTCCCCGGCCGCCTCGATGACGCGCTTTTCTTCGCGCTCCATCCGTTGGAGGAGGAAGTCCCGGGCCTCGCCCAGCATGGTCTGGCCCTCGGGGCGGACCTGCGGGAGGACGTGGGCCTCCCAGAACCGGATCCCGGCGGCCACTGCCAGCTCGAAAAACTCAGGGTCCGCTTGGAGGTGATAGGTGCGCTCCTCCACGAGGGCGGCCGCATAGGCCACTTCGTAGGGCAGGCCGCGGCCGATCATGCGCTTGGCCACTTCGAGATCGTAGAAGCCGGCGTGAAGGTCCCAAAAGGCCCGGCCCGTCAGGCCCATGTACCACTGGCACTGCACCCAGTAGTCCATGGGCACGTCGCCCGAGCCATCGGCGCCCCACTTGGAGTCGTCCTTCAGCAGGGTCTGTATGTTCGAGGTCTTGATCTCCAGGCCAAGGTCCGCGCGGTCCTGCACCAGGAAATCCGGCGAGCCCAGCAGGAACTCGTGGCCCGGGTGCCGGACCAGTTCCGGCTTGGTGAGGCTGTACCCCGTGCGGACGGCGTAGCCATGGGCGACCAGCGCTTCCCAGGCGTTCCCCAGATTCATCGCGAAGGAGGCCGGGGTCTCCAGGCCCTCGACCTTCTTGAGGTAGATGGTGAGGGCGTTCGACCAGGTGGAGGCCCCCAGGATGGCGGCCATGTCCGTGCCGCCGAGGCCAGTGCGTCGCTCGGCAAGCCAAGCCTCGCGGGACATGGAATTTTCAGCAGACAAAGCTCCTCCTTGCGGGCTCAAAACCCGCTTCAAAAAGGGATAAAAATGGCGAAAATCGGTAAAGTGGTAAGTTTTCGGGGTAGACTTTTCGGGAAAGAGTCCGACCTTTGAACCGTTGGGCCTACCGCTGGGGTAATTCCTCCGGCCTTGATGCTTCTGAACCTCGCACTTTTTACCCGGAGGGGAATTCCTGACGGGACGAACACAGGGTAAACCTGTTGCTAGGTTCGCGCAATAAAATTTCCCTTGAAGGAAAATTTCTATGACCACGACCCCTGATCGCCCTGTAGCCGATGGTTGGCTTCCTGGCTGGGGTGAGCGGTGGCGCCAAGTTCGCACGAAGGCCCGCCCAAAACTGACCCTGGAGGATGTCGGGCGCACCCTGGGCATCCGGCATACCGCCGTCGCCAAGATCGAGAAGGAGGCTATCGCCACCCCTCCGAAAGAGGCCTACCTCTGTACTCTGGAATCCGCCTACGGCTGGAGCCCGGACTGGATCAAGCGTGGCGAGCTACCCATGTCCCGCGAGACCTGGAACCGCGACAACCTGCGCAAGGCCTTCGAGGCTCAGGCCGGCGGCAAGAGCATTCAGGGCCTGTACGTGGTCCAGGCCGGGCACGGCATGGCCCCGCACCTCCAAACCGGGGACATCCTGAACTGGGCCCCGGCCGAGCCGGCCCACGGCGCCCTGATCCTCGTGGCGCCCCCCAAGACCAAGGATCTGGTGGCCGATGGGGTCACTTCCACCAAGGCCATGCCCGGCATTGCCATTCGGACCGAAGGCAAGGCCGGCATCTCCTGGATGCTCTACCGCTCCGAGGACACCCAGAACCCTGGCTCCTACCGCGCCATCGACCTTTCCGGCTGGAACATCCTCGGGCGTGTCGTAAGCGTAACCCGGGCTCTCCCCGAATCTCTTTTGGCCTAATTTCTCTCATTTAGAGAGAAAATCAGGTCTTTCAAGCGATTCTTGGCAATGAGTCGAGCAGTCAGGCCCTCGTAGCCTTGAGCCGCCTGCTCTGCTTCGGCCCGGAATCGCTGGAGCACATCCGGAGCATGTGCCTCCATGGCCGCGATGGCCCGCTCCCGAAGGTCATTCCAGGCAGGCGAGTCAAGGTCGGCGTTCTTCCAGGCCGTCACAGCCGCCCAGATTCCTCCGTCATCCGAAGGCGCAGCCGGGTCGATCAGCCGGCCTAGCCGCCGGGCCCGCTTGGCCTGGAGCAGCACATCCTCGCCCATGCCGGTGTCGCCCAGGGCCCCGAGCACCCAACCGAGCGGATCCCGGACGGGGCGGTAGCCTGCCCTGCCCTTCCGCCAGGCCAACGCCGTGCGGGCCGCGGTCAGGATCCGGAGGGCCTCAGCCCCTCGCCAGGGGCTTTTCTTGGCCACGCCCTCCAGCCGTTGGGAATCCACAGGCCCGAAGGTGGCCAGTTCCTGAGCGATGTTCCCAAAGACCGATCCCCAAGCCCCTCCAGGTACCGGCGCAGGCGCGGGCGCCTTGCATGTAGAAACCGGAGGTTTCGGCTCTGACCGAAGGGAAGAGCCGGGAGAAGGGGATTTTTCGCGCCGGGAAGACGAAGAAAAGGCCCAGGCATCCAGGCCCTTGAGCTGGTAGCGGCCGGCCTTTCTGGCGCCAAAGTTTGGGGCCTCCACTTGGTCCAGCAGGCCCGCCGTCTGAAGCTGAGGAATGGCAAGCCGAACGGTCGTGGCATCGCACTTTCCCGCCTTGGCAAGCTGCTGGGGGGTCCAATCCTGAGAGAACCCGGCCCGAGCCTCTCGGGCGGTCCAGGTCAAGAGGGCCCCACGGACAGCACGGCCAACGCCAGCCGCGGCGATCCGGTCCTCAAGGGCCTGGAGCCAGGATCCGAATTTCTTGGAATAGGGCGCAGCCATGACAGCTCCGCCGGGGGCAGAAACAGTAGACAGGGCCGGCGCGTCGGCCTACCCTTTGGATGTCAGGTGCAAGTCCGTTCCTACTGTTTTTCCGCCTCCGGTTGAAAAGTGGTTTTGGATGGGGACGGGCCGAGCTGGTAACTCAGCACCTGACATCCTCACGATCCCCGGGTTGCACCTCGGGGGTTTTGGGTTATGGGTTGAGGATGCTGGCTGGGCAGGCCTGCCGCAAGGGCAAACCCGCATGGGACCTCGATTTCCGTCTGTATTACTAGCGGTGTTTTCAGCCTCACCGCCGCCCATCCTTTCGGTCACCAATGAAGTGGTGACTCCGGATGGACGGACGAGACTACAGACGGATGGCCAGCTGGAAGTACCGCTGACAACACGGCTGGCAAGCAATCGAGCAAGGCGTAGCGCGGTACAGTCGACAAGCAATGAAGCATCATGAACGATAGCACAGCCGACAATCTATCCGGCAATACAGCCGACAATCTTGACGACAATTCAAATTGCCGAATTGACGGTAATCGGATTGGGCGCAATCTTGGTGTGAGCCAATCGAGCAACCCACCAAGGAGGGAATGTGTCCGCCCGACAATCCAGCAACTCGAAATCCCGCAGGAAACAGGAAAGGGGCCGCGTCATTGTCATCGCCAACCTCAAGGGCGGCGTAGGGAAAAGCTCAATCGCAAGTTATCTAGCCGCTTACCTGGAGCAGGATCGAGAGGTAGCCATCCTCGACCTGGACGATGGCCAACGCGATTCGGAGCGCTACGCCAAGATGCGGGGCGGCATCCAACTCGCGGCGGCCGGGACCCACGCGGAGGTCTACGATGAGGTCCAAGCCTTGATTTCCCGCGGGGTGGACGTTGTGGTGGACACCCCCCCGGGGGAGGTCACTGCCTCAAAACTGGCGTTCTACCTGGCGGATGCCGTGGTGATGCCAGTGCGCCCTGGTGCCAACGACGTGGCGGCCATCGGTCGGCTCATGTCGATGGTTAACGAGATCCGCGATGAGCGTCCCGATCTGCAAGTCTTCACCATCTGCAACTTCTTCAAGGGCAGCCGCGAAGCGACCCTCATGGTGGACATCCTCAAGGTCATGACCAACGCCCAATTTGTGGGCCGACTCGCGGACCGAAAGGACTATTCGGTGGCCCTTTCCGAGGGGAAGACACCCTGGGAAATCGCGCCTGGGAAGCCTGCGGGAGAGGAGATGCTGGCCCTTTGCGCCTGCCTGGATCGCATCATTGAGGTGAATAATGCCAAAGCAAGGTGAAGATGCCCGGCGAGCCCGCCTCCTCTCGCTAATTGACGTAGGGCGGCAGGAGCGAGAAGCCAGAACCACGAGGCCTCTTGTCGTCGCCACCCACATCGAGGAGGAACCCCACCCAGACAAGGAGACCCCCCCGGCCGAAGCTGAGACGGAAGTTCCGCCCGCCCAGTACCCCGAGCCTATCTCCGGGGAGGCTATGGACAACCCCATCGCCCATCTTGAGCGCCGCAAGCGGGGGTTGAGGAACGATCCGGGTTGGATCGGGACGACCATCTACCTCCGGAAGCCGACCCACAAGGCCGCCAAGAAGGCCGCGGAGTCTCTGGGAATCGACCTCTCCCGCCTTGTGGAGTTCTGTGTGTCCATGCAGATGAGAGAGGAGAGCAGGGCCCCCGAACTGCGCGACATGCTGGGCCTCAAGCAGGAGGATTAACCACGCGAGTGCTGCGCCAAGGTGGCATTCCCGAGAACCCATGACCCCCATGATGGGATCCCACATGGATCCCGACTTTTCCACAGGAAGCGCGGAATGAAAACCATCATATTCCGAGGTAAGACCAACCGCCGGGGCCGCAAGGCCGACAAGATGCGCCACCGCCGGATGATGGCCCAGACCGAAGAACTCCGGGCCCAGGTCCGATCCAACCCCAACCACACCGCCGGCCCGAAGGCCTGGTACCCCAGCAGGAGGGGATGATGGAGCTGGCAATTGGGTTGGGCGGCATCCTCGTCGGGGTCCTCGGCCTTGCGGCCACTTTCTACTTCGGCTTTGAGGCCCGGCGACAGCGCACGGCCAGAGAGAAGGCTGTAATCGGGACCACCGCTGCGATCCATCGGGCCCATGGGCTCCTGGTAGGCCTCAAGGCGGCGGAAGTCAACGAGAAGATATCCACGGCGATTGGTGACGGGCTGGAGGGCCTGCGACAAGCCAAGCAGATCCTGGAAGAGCTGTAGCCATGCTCAAGCCGAAAGAGCCAAAGGACCATGGTAGTGAAACCATAGCGACCAGCATCCTTGCCGAGCGGGAGGCTTGCGCCAGGGTCGCCGACAACGTGGCCGCAGCCCGGTACAAGGCGGGCGACATGGAAGGGTGGGGGACTGCCTGCCAAGTGGCAAAGTTCATTCGAGAGCGATCTGTGAAATAATTATGAAAGCCCAGAAGCCCATTACGGCACCAAGGAGGCCAAGAATGGAAAACTCCATACCCCCAGCGTTCGACAAGAACCGCGATTATACAGACTCAAACTCAACTCATTGCGTCCTAAAAATGCTCTTTGAATCAAAGGGACAGATGGACGCTTCAATGAAGGAGAAGTTGGCCGAGGCTGCGAAGGATGCAACCGGGAATGAGTTGTGCCTCTATTTTCAAGAAGTTCACTGGAATTTCCGTGTGGCACATGATGCTGAATCAAGGACAGCACCCGTTGATTTAGTTGGGCGCTTGACCATCAACGCCACGGCCATGCTCCTAGATCAAACGGACTGGGAAGAGGTCGCTCATAAGGTCCCATCCATCTTGGATGGGACGATTTCATTCCGCCTATAGTCCCAATAAACCACAACAGGCGCTTGCTATTCAGGGTGACGCCCGGCTTCAGGGCGGGGCTGGAGCCGCCTGTGCGGGGAGCCGAAACCGCATCGCAGCCGCGTAAGGCTCTTCTCCGCACTCGGCAGGTAGTGGGTAGACCAGCCCATTCGGCGAATTCCACCACGGAGTCGGGTTCCCGACCAGGATGGGGCACTACCAACAAACGTGCTATGAGGGGCCATCTGTGGCCTGCGCGTCAGAAACGAACGTATTTGACGCATCAAGGTCGGATGTCCTGGATGGCGACTACCCGGAGAGCGGGCGGTTTGAACCTTCGCGGCGGGACCTTCTTCCCGAATGCCGGCCTCACGCCGGAGGCCCGCCCAGAGGTCCGCATCCGTGGGGGTCATGCCCAAGGGTAGCGTAAAAAAAGCGAAATTTTTCCAGTTTCACATACTAGCAGGTATGTGAAACTGCGCCGCGTTTAAGCCGGGGCAGGGGGCCCAGTACGGAATGGGTCATTTCAACAGCGAATTTATAAAATTCCCTTCAAGGAAAATTTGTATTGCACGAAGCGCCTGCGTGACCTACCGTGAGGGTATCCAAACCACTGCCTGGACCACCACTCCGGGCCACCCACTGGAGGCGCTCGTGCGAGCCATACTCTCTACCCTCTCCCTGCACCAAGAAGCCCTGAAAGACGGGGGCGTGGTGCTCATGCTCCTCGCCGGCACCTGGGCCGCCTGGCTCCTGTTCTGAGGTGATCTCGTGACCACCACCACCCCAACCGACCCCGGCATTCTCCAGGGCGTCCTCGTCCCGGAACCTGAATCCGCCCATGGCCTGCTCACCCTCGTCCCGGGCCGGGCGCCCCAAGAGCTCTTCACCGACGCGGACGTGGTGGCCCAGCTCCTCACCTGGGTGCGCCAGGAGGCCCAGGCCTTCACGCCGGACCTCCGCACGAAGAAGGGCCGCGACGAGATCGCCTCCCGCGCCTACCGCGTCGCCAAGACCAAGGCTTACCTTGACGAGGTTGGGAAAGACCTGGTGGCGGACCTCAAGGAAGCGCCCAAGCGCGTGGACGCTGGGCGGAAGGTACTGCGTGATGGCTTGGACGCCCTGCGGGACGAGATCCGCCTGCCCCTCACCGCCTGGGAGGAGCGCCAGGACGTGATGAAGCGCCGAGTGGAGCGGATCCTGGCCCTTCCCGCCACCCTACGGGACGCGGATTCGATCACGCTCCAATCCTCCATCAAGGCCCTGGACGCCGACCCCATGCAGGAGTCCTCCGAGTGGGGTGAATTCGCCGGTGAGGCCGCGACCGCCAAGGCGGCCACGTTGCCCCTCCTGCGCAACATGCTGGCGGATGCCATCCGCCGCGAGGCCGAGGCCGCCGAGTTGGAAGCCCTACGGCGCGAGAAGGCCGCCCAGGAGCAGCGGGACCGCGAGGAGCGGATCCGCCAGGAGTCCGCCGAACGCGCCCAATCCGAGGCGGAGGCCCGGGCCCGGGCCGAACGGGAGGCCGCGGCCCGGCGGGAAGCCGAAGCCGTGCTGGCCAAGGAGCGGGCCGAGCGCCAGCTTGAGGAGGAGCGCCGGCAGGCATCGCAGCGCGAAGAGCAGGCCCGCCAGGAGGCTGTGGAGGCCGAGCGGCGCCGCGCCGAGACCGAGCGCCTGGAGCGGGAGCTCAAGGACACCTTCGAGCGCGAGGAGAAGGAACGCCGTGAGGCCGATCTCCAACACCGCCAGCAGCGCAACCGCGAGGCCCTGACAGACCTCATGGGCGTTCTGGAACGGCAGACGGACACCCTGATCTCCAGCCAAGCGAAGGCCATCATCACCGCCATCGTGAAAGGCGAGATCCGTAACGTTGGCATCAACTACGGGGTCCAAGCATGAATCGAATCCAGATCAAGGTCGCGCGAGCGGACGGCCTGCCGGGCTTCGCCGCCTACCTCGCCGAGACGCTTTCCAGCCTTGGCAAAACCACCATCGACCTGGATCCCAACCAGGCCCTGGTGCTGCTCGACGTGGAGGCTATCTTCGATGATGAGGCCGTGGTCAGCGAAGATGGAAGCCCCATCCCGCCATCCACTCCCCAGGAGCGAAGGCGGCACATGATCCAGACCCTCATGCATGAATTCGGGCACGTCCTGGAGGAGTTCTTCGGGCAGGAATTCGATGAGGACTGGATCGAGAACGTCGTTCAATCCTGGCGGGACCGCAGCGAGCAGGGCCGTGTCCTGATAATTCACAACTCGGACACGTAAATCGTCGGTAGGCCGCACAGGGCCTCAGTTCTTTGCAGAGCTACGAAATTATCAGACACGCGGTTTTTCTGGGAAAAGCCGCGGAAACACTACCAACTTTCCAACCGGAAATACTGTCCATCCTCGGAGCATCCGTGATCGCCTACCACTACTGCGCCATCAAAGGACTTCCGGATGGCTCAACAGCCTACTCGGATGGAATCGTCCAGTCAGACCGTCCGATGATGGCTGGCGACCTCCCCAACCTCCGCGCTGAAATCGGAGCCGGGAAGGGATGGGAAGCTGGCAGTTTCAACATCCTCTCCCTCACCCGTTTGTGAATGTCCAATCCTCTTCCCAACCTGAAAGCCCCTCGCATGCGCCAATGCACCGAAGTCGAATTTCTTGCCGATGTTGCCGCCCACGTCATGACCGTCGAGCATGACGACGGGGTGTTCCGCCACCTGCGCTTCGCCAAGCCCGGCGCGTACTGCATGTGCTTCATGCTCACGACATGGCCTGGGCACCTGGCCATCAGCGGGGACATGGGAACCTACGTGTTCGACCGCACCCGGGACATGTTCACGTTCTTCCGCACCAAGCCCGACCGGAATGAGGAATACCCGATTAATCCTCAGTATTGGGCTGAGAAGTGCGAGGCCATGGACACTCGAACCGGCCTCGATGGAAGTATCCGGGTTTTCGATGCAGACAGCCTTCGGGCGAACGCAAGGGAAGCCTGGGAGAGCCACTTTGAAGACGACCTTGAGAGCGAGGCGGCGAAGGAGTGCTGGGAAGCCATCCAAGACGAAGTGTTGCGGTCAGAAAATGGGTATGAGGCATACGAGTCCGCTAGTAATTTCGAGCACGAAGGTTTCCAATTCCATGATTCCTGGGAATGGAACAACACCACCTATGCCTTCCGCTTCCTCTGGTGCCTCTACGCGATCACCTGGGGCGTCAGGCAGTACGATTCCGCCACCACGCCCGCGCCGGCCGAAACCAGCCGCTGATGTCCAATACGAGGCGCACGATGCCTGACGATAAAAAAGACCCAGCACTCATCCTCCACGAAGCCATCTTCATCTGCGGGGACTGCCCGGAGTGTGGCTCCGACAACTGGACCGATTGCGAGCAGTATGGCGAATGCCACTCCTGCGGCACGAGGTTCAACCCAACCATTCCACGGCAAATGAAGTTGGCTTCACAGGCGCTGGATGCGATCCGCGCCCGCATCTACGAGCTGGAGGGTCGTTGCCAAGAGGCGGAGACAGAGCGCCGCGCATACCGTGGAGCGCTCCGCGACATCTCAAACGAGACGACCGAAATTGCCCCGTCCCTCTACGCCTACGCCATCCTCAACCCATAATCCTGTCCAGTACGAGGCACCACATGCAATGGCAACCGATTGAAACAGCGCCGAAGACGCGAGAATTGAAAATCCTGACTTATGGGGTAGTTCCCGAAAACTACGGCTACACGCAAGAAGAGTGGCTCATCTCGATTTCGGAATGGTGTGGAAACGGCTGGGCTTCCCAGGCTAGTTCGCCTTACGGGAACCGCTTCCAGCCGACCCACTGGATGCCTTTACCTGAACCACCCACCTTCTAAATCATGTCCATCCTCAGTCCCAGGAGAAGCCCATGACTGAAGACCGTTACCACGACCTCGACAAGGTGGTGAGCGCCGAGGTGCTCTCCAGTCTCAAGGGGCAGGTCATCCCCGAAGTCTGCCCAGTTTGCCGAGGCGAAGGGAAGGATGGGGAACCCGGCGATGAACCCGGTACGGGCTACACCTGGGCATGCGAGAACTGCGGCGGCTCCGGCACCATCAACCGGCAGTATTGATCTTGTCCAGTACGGAGCACCCCATCGAAGGCGCGGTCTCTTCCTTGATTGAGGACGCCATCATCGACCGCGTGCTTTCGATCCACCTAGACTCGGACGAACTAGACCTCACCATCAGACCGCGCTCTGTCTACATCGCCTTCGAATCCTCCAATCCCATTTAACTGCAAATGTCCAGTACGAGGACCACGCATGAGCCCACGATTCAAAATCGCCTACGTCCCCTGGTGGCGCCCCGTTCGGCTGGCGGCATGGTCCACCGACAATGACGGCAAGCGGACGGGCTTCGAGTTTGTCGGCTGGGTTTGGCGCCAGAAAGCCTACCTCGTCAACAACATCCATTACGGCTGGATCGCCTTCGTGGAAGACCAACAGCCCGAGAAACTGGAAGTCTGCCCATCCTGCAAGCGCAACCTTCACCTGCCTGTGGGCGAGTGAATGTCCATCCTCACCCCCAGGAGCCCCGTCATGGACGCCGACCTCTTGCATGATCTGCAACGTCTTATCGACGATGCACCGATGGAAACCGCAGGGATTGCTCTTGCGGCAAGGGATCTGATCGCAGAACTGGAACGAGAGAATTTCCAACTCAAGGACCGCCTTGAGAAGCCATGCCCAGGCTGTGGGCTGTGATGTCCATGAGCTACGCACGATGACCAACATCCTCCAGAATCACCCCAAGGGCGCACCCGGAAGCCCAACTGCCATCAACAACGGCTGCAAGTGTCCTGTGATTGACAACGGGCACGGGCGCGGGATGTACACCGACACGGATGGCATCGCTGTCTACGCGGTGAACCGTGATTGCCCCATCCACCACAACGAAATCGACTGCTTCCCAATCCCCTTTGAGGAAATGTGAGTCTGTCCAGTACGGAGCACCCCCATGGAACCCAAGATCCGCGTGTACCACGATGACCCGTACGAAATCGCGTACACGGTCCTATACAACGAACTCAAAATCGACGTTACGAGTTACAGCTCGGACTACCCAAACACTCATCTAGCCGGAGAGACTCGCGTTTCGTGGTGCTGCGGGTTTGGCGGGATGCGATCCGACCTCTCGGAAGTGGCTGCGGACCTGGAGTGGATGGCTAAGGCTATCCGCGACATCGGACAACTCGGGGCACGATCATGGCTCACCATCATTGCTCATACCGTCTTGTCTTAATCCTTGCCCATCCTCGGAGCACCCTTGCCCACCCGTGACCCCATCCCCACCGGCACACGCATCAAGGACAACGATCCCCGCGTCACCTACGACCGCATCCTGGAGGTGGTGGAGAGCCTGACCGACGACCTGCAAATGATCGAGGACGCTCTTGCCCGTTTCGGATGCGAGGAAGGATCTGCCCTCCGCGTGGCGGTTAATCGGGTTTGGAAGGCTTGCGCTGACCTCAACGCCGCCCCCGCCCCCGACTGGATGATCATCGACGCCACCCGCTACGCCCTCGGGCGCCGGACGTACCAGGTGTCCGTCACCTGCGAGTGGCTGCTGGCGAACTGGACGGAGGTTCCGGAAGACGCTCGGGAGATCATCCAACGGGACATCGAGGAAGCCTTCAGGCGCCGTGGCGGCACGGGCGATCCCTACGACCGTGCCGAATGGGATAAGGTCCGCGCCCTCTGGCTCAATGCCAACTCTTTTTGATTTTGTCCAGTACGAGGACCCAGATGGGCGACAACCTCAACACATTCCTTACACGGCTCCCTAACCTTCCTCGCCCTGAACCGGGCTGGAAGCCCAAACCAATCGTCAAGATTGGGACCGAGACCGAATTTGGGACCGTGGAGGGCATGCGGACGCAGGACGGTGAGCGCTTCTACTTCATCAAAGACGCACAGGGCACCGTTTCTCTGATGCCCGCCTCAGTAATCGAACCCTAACCGCGAATGTCCAGGAGCTGCACTATGGCTTTTTCAAAGACCGGAGGCTACACGGGTCCCGCTCCTAAAAAGGGGGCTCCTCCGTCCAAGCCGCCCACGACTGCGGGGACGCTTGCCACCAAGCCCGCAATCTCCGGGACGAAGGGGCCGGAGGCCATTGCTGATCTGGCCCCCCTTGAAGAGGCACTGCGCCGTGCTGAAAGGGCTGAGGCTCATGCCGCTGCGCTGGCGGATCTGGTTAAGGCGGTTGAAGACTGGGAGTCGTTCATACTCGCCGTGTCCCCCGAGGGGAGGTGGGCCCCACAGGAAGTCTACCTCTCAGAGGCGCTTCGAGCCGCAACTAGCCGATGGCCGAAAACCATTGCGGTGCGCGTGGCTGACGAGCGTGCCCGCTGCATCGCCCATGTGGGCCGGTATCTCGTGGGAGAGATTGAAACGCAGGCCGAGCTGCGGCAGAAGCTGGAGGGTTGACCGATGGCACGCGATTACATCCTGATTTGCCCGTCATGCAGGAAGCGCAAATTCCTTTGTAGCATTGGTGTATTCCAGTCTGGCGAATTGGGGAGCCAAGACGTGAATGATGCCGCTGATTTCATTAGTGAGCATCAGAGGCACCCCGGAGGCGTTCGGGCCGTCGATGAGCATGATCCCCTGTACGACGAAATTGGGTACGACGACTAGTCGGAGAGGAAGACGATGAACCCCACAACAACAGTGAAGGTCGATGGAGAACCGAAAGAGCGTCCCATCGTGGTTCGAGACGGCAGGCCCGGGCCCGAACTCCGCCCTGGAGAGATCCTTTTTCAAACCATCGGCGGCGACTGCTTCATCATCCAGGGCCCGCCCCAATTCGATCACCCCGAAGATCGGCCACCCAGGGCCTTCAGGTATTGGGAGTAGGCACAGTAGGGACTGTGAGGTTACGCGATGCCCCCGAACGTAGATATTCTCGACTTCCCTATGGACCTAATCTGGCAGCAGGCCAGCGCCTACACGCTCTTCGTGATAGCGGTGGCCTTTGTGGTCGCGCTGGTATGGCTCGACCGGAAAGATAGGGCCCGAAGATAGCCCCATGCCCACATCTCCTTCATTCCCTCCGCTTCGCACCCTTGAAGACCTTCACGCGAAGGCCTCTGCGATTGGCTGGCGGTGCTTGGCGACGGCGTTTCTCGGGGCGGATGTCCCGGTGCCTTGGGAGTGCGGCGAAGGCCACCCGATTGAGGCTTCCCCCAACCACATCCGCTACGGCCATCGTTGCCGCCTCTGCGCCTTGGGGCTCAGGGCTTCCAGGTCTCCAGCACCTTCTCCTCAGCCAGGAGCGCCCCCACCGCCCGCGAAGGGGACCGTAGAAGCAAAGGTGAGGCCGAAGAACCGGCCCGAGAGAAGGCCTCGCAAGCGCCCGGTCACATGCAGGGGCGTGATCGCCTAGCCCACAATCGCGTGCCCAGGCAGCGCGATCAGGAAGGCCCTATAGTCCGCACGGTCGCAGAGCAGGATCACCTCCACGCCGCGGAATTCGGCCGCCACCAACAGGGCCCAGCCGTCCTCAAAGGGTTCGGCGCCCACCACCCGACCGCAGGAACTGGCCGGAGGCAGCTCCCTTGAGGGGAAAACACGGCGCCCCAGCAGCAGGGCGACCTCCTCACCCCGGAAGGCGGCGCTCACTGGAGACCCGCCGCCATGGCAGTGGCCACTTGGCCGGCCAAATCCTTCCGGTTGTCGTCGTAGATGACCACGGTGGCGATGGACTTGTGGCGGCTGAACCGCTGGACCACCCGGATGTCATAGCCCGCATCCAGCGCGGCCGTGATGGCGCTGTGGCGGATCCCGTGGGGCCAGACTCGCTTCACGCCGGCCTTGACGGAGAGGGTCAGCACCACATGCCAGATGGCCCGCCCCGTGAGCGGGGAGGGGTCTTCCGTGCGCCCTGGGTCCAAACGGTGGAAGAGGGGCCCCTCGGCATCCCCGCGCCATTCCAGCCACGCCTGGAGGGCCTGGCGGGTGCCGGGCGGCAGGGTGAGATCCGTGCGGTCCTCCTGCCCCTTGCCCAAGATGGCGATTCGGGAGGCCTGAAGATTCAAGT
Source organism: uncultured Solibacteraceae bacterium (assembly GCA_964434895.1). Classification (GTDB taxonomy): domain Bacteria; phylum Acidobacteriota; class Holophagae; order Holophagales; family Holophagaceae; genus CAYSXG01. The sequence continues at coordinate 19,426 of CAYSXG010000001.1, forward strand.
CCACGAGGCGCAGGGAGGCAACCTCGCCCCGACGAAGGCCCAGGTCGTACAGGAGGCGAAGCATGGCCACATCCCGGGCCGCCTTCTCCTCGGCTTGGGCGCGGGCGGCCTGGAGCAGGGCCTGGACAACCTCAGTGCCGGGGCCAGCCGTGTTCCGGTAGTGGCTTACGGTCGGGTAGACCACATCCAATTCGTAGTCGCACACCCGGCCCAGTTGGGCCAGGCGAACGAGGGACCGGAGCGCCTTCAGGCGGGCGTGGACCGTCTGCGGGGCCCGTCCAGCTTCCTGGAGGGACTTCTGGAACTCCAGGGTGATGGTGGCCGCCTCCAGGCTCCCGCAGGAGGTCAGGTAGGCCACCGCCTGCACCGGCGAGGTGCCCAACCAGCGGGCGAAAGCCTTCAGGCCATCCCGGTAGACGGCGGCCGTCGCCGGGCTGAGGCGAAGCAGGAATTGCTCCAACAGCCGCTTATGGGCGGGTTCAATCGTGCGTAAGGCTTGCATGGCGGAAATTTCCCGCCATTTTAACGAACGCGCAAGGGGTTATTTTTCTCGCCGGAGCTCCGCCACCAAATTCCGCAGATCCTCCTGGAAGTGGGTGATCGTGGCGTTGAGGGTGCCCACAGCCCCTTCCAGGCGAGAAATGGACTCCGCGTGATCCTTGCGGTCGGACTCCAGCGCGGTGATGCGATTTCCATGCGACCGGAGGCGCTCAATCAGCATCCCCGCGGTGAAAACCCAACTCACAACCGCAAGCCCCAGCACAACCCAGCCCTGAATTGTCATTTTACAGCCTCTTCGCGGCGGCATAGCCCGCGGCCAGGGCCCCGAGGACCAGGAGGCGGCGCTTGGTTTTCTCGGCGTCCAGCGCCTTCTGGAGATCCTTCCGGGCCCCGGCCTCAAAATCGGCCCGCCGCTGCTCCTCGGACGCGGACGCCTTCCAGGCTTCGCGGGCCTGCGCGGCGGCATCCCGCTCAAGGGAGACGCTCTGCACCTGGCGCTCCTGGCCAGCGTTGAGTTCCTCGGAGGCGGTCAGGCGGGCCATGAGGGGCGGAACCCGGGCGGCCTCCGCCTGCCAATCCCAGACCTTGACAGCATCCGCGTGGGCCAGGTTGGATGGCACCAGGCCGGCGTGAATTTGGAGGCCTGAGAGCAGGCCAGCCGAGACCAGCCCCGTTCCCAGGGAGCCATCGTCCGCCGGGGCCGGGGCGGCCGGAGGCGGCAGGGGGCGGCTCGCCAGCTTGGCCTTGAGGGCGACGTTCTCGGCCGCGATGGCCTTGGACTGCGCCGCAGCCTCAGCCATGGCGGCGTCCTTGCCCTGGGCAATGCCCTCCAGGGCCTGGGCCCGCCCTTCGGCCAGGGTGGCCTTTTGGACGGCTTCGGCAGCCTGGCCCTTGTAGTGGGCGGCCACGGCGTAGGAAAGGCCGAGAAGCCCCAGCAGGGCCCCCAGGGCGTAGAGTTGGACACGGCTCGGGATCATGGGCGGTCCTTGGTGAGCAGGATGTTTTTCTCGATGCGGGGCATGTAGCCACCGGTCTGGGCGGCGTTGGCCGGGCCGGTCACGGCCGGCAGGGCGCGGAGCCACCCGCGGGAATCCGTGAGGCCCAGTTCCCGGGCCTTCTTCGCGGCGCGGAGGATGGGACCGCGGCCCGCGTTGTAGCTGGCCCAGGCCTTCCACTGGCCATCCCCCCGGGAGGCCCAAAATGACTCCTCCAGGCTCATGTAGCGGTCCTCGGCCTGCATGGCCGCCAGGGGGTCGAAAGGATCCGCGCCAGCGGGGATCCACTCCATGGAGATCGCCCAGGCCCACGTCTTCGGCATGAACTGGCAGAGGCCCTTGGCCCCCACCCAGGACACGGCCCGGGGGTTGAGGCTGGATTCCTGCTTGGCCTGGGCCCACCGCTTCTTCCAGCGGGGGCCGGCGACGGCCCGGAAATCGGCTTCGTAGGGGAGGGCCTGGCCTTGGGCGTGGAGGGGGGCGCCCAAGGCCAGGATCGCAGCCCCAAGGGCCGCGATGCGGACGGCGCGGATCAAGGAAGGATCCGGCCGTTGAGGATGGCGAAGGTGACGAGGAAGCCCAGGAAGACGGCCGCAGCCGCAGCCGCCCGTGCCGCCTTCACGGGCGGAGTGTCGAGGTCGATCCCCACCTCATCCTTGGCGTTGTGGAGCAGGCGCTTACCGTGGGCCGTCCGGTCAAAGAGCGAGAAGACGAAGTAGGCCTCCGCGAGGGTCAGCGCCTTGAGACCGCTGGTCGCCCAGAAGCGGAACTTGAAGGCACGGGCGGCCAACATGGCCTCGAAGTCCGGTCCGGTCTCCACCGCCTGGACCAAGGACATGAGGTGGATCGACTTCCACACCTTGAAGGCGACGAAAAGGAGGCCCACCAGCGCCGCCACACCCAGCGCCTGGCGCTGCTTGCGGGTTACGCCGAAGCCCGGAGCCCCGGCGAGCAGGCTCCACAGCCACGAGAAGAGAGACAGAACCTTGGCAGCCACACAACCTCCAGAGCTTCCAACGTGGCGCGGGAAGTTCGGGGTGGGTGGCTGCGGCCCCTTTCATGCGGTGTTGGCGAGGGAGGCGGCTTAGGGTGAAAATAAAGAAGGCCTCAAATACGCCATGATGGTAGGAAAAAATGAAGAGCTTCATCGCCATTGTTCACAAGGACACTGATTCCGATTATGGCGTGAGCTTTCCCGACTTCCCGGGCTGCATCACTGCGGGGAGCACCCTAGGAGAAGCTCAGGACATGGCCCAGGCGGCCCTGGAGGCCCACACGGCCCACATGCTTCGGGAAGGGCAGCTCCTTCCTGAGCCAATGAGCCCGGAGGAGGCTATCCATCAGGCTATAGCGGAAACCCCAGAGGGGTTCGTGGCCGCCCTCGTCGTTGGTCAAGGACAGAGCCGTTTAGAGGCCTAAGATTCGCCTGTGACTAAGGTGAATTCGAGGGACTTTTCCTTCTCGCTCAAATGGTTCTCGGCATAACGCAACCATCCCTTCCAAACACTTTGAGCAGCCACCGACTGAATGGATGGATCCGTGTCCATCGTGCGGCAGCGAACGTAGTAGGCCGCTGCCCCCATCGAAATCTTGTGATGCCGTGCCATACCCTCCATGCCGTTCAGCGTGATGGCGATTTCTTGTTCGGGTGCCCCTGTTTGGATCATTGCCGCAACGTACTTCCGAACCACACGGTCACGCTTCCACTGCTGCGAAGCCGAGCGTTCCACTGAAGGCAGATCAGGAAGCGGTGTTTCATCCTCCGGCGCGAGGTCGCGCTTGGGAAGCGGCTGCGATGGCCGTTGAACATCAGCAGCCACCGTCGTGGCCGGCGCATCCTTCGGCGCTCTGGGCACCGGAATAGCCTTTACTGCGATGAGCCCGTAGGTTGCGCCCCCACCAATTAGCACGCAGGAGAAAAGAGAAGTAACAAGAAGGCCATGTCGCATAGGGACCCCGGTTCTTTACCGGGATCCTCGCATGCCCTCACCGAATTGTCGAGGCTGGGAACTATCGCCTAGCTCCAAAGGCTGCGGCTCCAAAATGGGCCGTCATCAAAGGGACTCCCATCGCCCCGGCCAGAACGTCCTTGAGCGCCTGCCCACTCTCAATCCAGGTGGTCGCCCCCTTCTTGATTTCCTGCACCATGTCACCGGCATACTTCGCGTGAAGCCGAAGCTGTTCGGCCGCGTTTGCCATGTCCTTCACGGAACGGTCGCGTTGCTTGTCATTTTCGGATTGGGTTTTCAGGTCTGAGGAATCGCGTACATCCTTCCGAGCCGCGTCGGAAAAGACACCCTCCCGCACATCCTTGGCCATCTTGGCGAAGTCGATGTCCCCACTGTCGATGCGCTTTTTCAGGGCATGGAATTGGCTCGCCCCGAGGTCGATGCCGAGGCGTTCGCGCTGAATCCACTCGGGCATTCCCGCCATCACGCCGCCCTTGCCCAGGGCCTTGAGCTTGCGCTCCATCACAACGTCCGGGTTTCCGGCCAGCATGGCCATCCGGTCCCCAGGGTCCATCCGGTCGAAGTCCTCCGCCTCCTTGAGCATGTGGCGCTTGAAAAGATCGCGCTGCTCCTCCTTGCTCATGCCCATGGTGAGGGCCATGTCCGTCTCGCCCTTGATGGTGCCGAGGCCCATAAGGACCCTGGCACCCTGCTCACCCTTGAGCGCTGGATCCCCCGTCTTGTCGAGGGCCTCCAGCAGGTTCGCGTGGAGGTTGCCCGATTCGGGCGTGAGCCGCCCGAGGGCCTCCACCTGGCGCTGGTTGAGCTGGGCGAGGGACCCCAGGGCGACATTGGCGGCCACGCCGTTGTCCGCCGCCCGCTGGGTGTACCCCGCAATTTGTCCGAGGTAGGTCTCAATCCCTTCCTTCGATTTGTCCACCTGACCCGAGGAGATCGCCGCGCCCATGGTTTGGGCCATGGCTTCGGGGCCGACACCGATGAGGTGGGACTTCTCAAAGATGGACTGGCCTGCCTCGTAGGCATTGATGGGGGCACCCTTGAAGTTCTTAAGGGACACCCCAAGGACGGGCAGCACCGAGCGCATGGCCGCGACGTTGATGCCGCGGTCGGACACCTCCTCCTTGACGTGGAGACGGTCAGGGTCGTAGAGGTCGCCTCGCCAGTCCCGGCCCATGACCGAACCAAGTTGAACATCTCGAAGGTGGTCGTCTGCGTCCTGGGCGCGGTCGTCGGCTGCCGCCTTATTGGCACCCCACCCCAGGGCCAACCCACCGCCCACCGCAGCGCCCAGGCCGAGCGCCCCGGCCACGCCTCCCACCTCGGCAGTCATCATCTTGGATAGCCGCAGCCATGCGGAATCTGCGGCCCCAAACGCCGCACGACCCGCAAGACCTGGGCCCACCAACTGCATCAGACCTGCGCCACTTTCTCCCGGATGCCGCAGGAACTCAAAGAGCCTACGGCCACCCATGGGGATCCGAGTGCCATCCTGGTCGTCTTCAGCGGGATGCGGTGCCGCCTGGGGTGCGGGGAGCTGCCCAGCCCCTGCCGCCTTCTCGGTGGCCGCCAGATCCCCCTTGAGGGCGGCGCCCATCTCGCCACCGAGACCCTCTGCTGCCTTGCGGCCGGACTTCCCAAGCTCGTCCAGGGCGCCCTTGGCCTTGGCCAATTCCTTCGCGGCGCGGCCGGCGTCATCACCTCCGGCGGCAATGACCTTCATCAGCTCTGCAACCTTCGCCCCGAGGCCCTCGATCCCTTGCATGGCATCGGTGAAGGTCCGGCCCTCCGGAGTGCCGGCGGCGTCCGCCCACTGGCGCTGATCCTTGGCGTCGTCGCCCTTGAGGTCGTGGCCCCAGATGCGCCCGAAGCGGCCCGCCTCCCGGAGGAGGTGGTAGCCGCCACCCGTTTGCAGCTTCTCCCAGGCCTCGTGAGCCATGTGGCCGCGGCCCTCCGGGCTGAGGTCCGGGTAGTCGACGGGGGTGTCGTACCCACCGCCCTCGAAGCGCTGGGCCCCGGGCCGGTGGGCCTGGGCCTTCTCGACCTCCTCCAGGAGCTCTGGCGAGATTCCAAGGGCTTCAGCCTGGGCCGAGAGCGTTGCAGGAATCGGCTGGATGGAGGGGAGGCCCGCCGGGAGCGCCACGGGCGCCGCTGGACGCAGCCGGTCGGGATTGGCCTCCAGGTCCACCAGCTCGGGACCAGGCAGCCGGGGGCAGAGGTTCGGATTGTTGGCCACGGTGACGGGCCCCGGGGGTACTCCGCGCTCCTCCTCGGCGGGTTTGGCGGCTTCCGGCGCGAGGTCGCGGCCAGCCGCCTCGAAGATCCCCTCCGCGGCGGGCTTGGCAGCTTCCGGCGCGAGGTCCGCCAGGTGCTGCTGGACCCGCTCGTTCCATGCGAGCCAGGAATCGGTGCGGCTCTGCCCGCCGAAGAGATCCGCGCCCCATTCCTCCGGCTCGGGGCCGGCCAGGGCGTGGGCCTCTTGGGTAATGGGGGACTCCAGTGGTGCGAGCGTGGACAGGGTGGCCAAAGACTGGGGCGCCTCCCGCAGATCCTCCCCGAGCGAGGCGCCCATCTCCGGCGGGGCGGCGACTTGAGGAGCCCTCGCGCCATCCCCCACCCTTCCCGGCAGGCCCTGGGCCGCATGGACCCCATCCCCCACCACGGAAGAGGCGTGGTCCGCAGCCTGGGCCGCCGCCTCTAGATCCTGGCGGACCCTGGCGGCAGCCTCTCCCAGCGGCTGGATCGACTCCAGGCCCCGCTGGCGGAGGTTCTCGAAGTTCATGTCTTGGGATGTACCCGCCATGGGCTACCTCTGGGTCCAGTCGATCAGTTTCAGAAGCACCTTTCGCGGCAGGCCTGGGCCGAAGGCCCGGACCTGTCCGGCGTCGCCGACCACCTCGAAGCGCCGCGGGGCCTGGAAGGCCAACACGGTGGGCACCGCCACGGCGACGCGGCCCCGCGCATCCAGGCCCGGGATCGGCACGGCCACCATGCCGGTGGGGGAGCGGACCTTCGCCGTCTGGACGGCAGCACCGGCCGGGAGCAGCACGGGGGACGCCGGCATCACCACCCACTCCAAGGCGTCGAGGGCATCCAGGGCCAGCAGTCGGTCCCCGGAGCGCAGGAGGGCATGGCAGGGGGCGGAAACTGGAACGCTAAGGATGGCGTCGCCCGTGGTGCCGGGGCCCATGGTTTGCCGGAGGGCCTCCAGGGCCTTGGCGGTGAGGCCCACGAGACCGGCCCGAAAGGGGGCCGTGGGCGGATCCCAGTAGCGTCCCTTGCCCGAGCACACGGGGCAGGCCCGGTCCCCGGCTCCATCCGGCTGGACGCAGCCGCAGCGGTGGGAGGCCTCCCATGTCAGGCGGGCACTCAGCGGGCCCGTCAGGAGCTGGTCGTAGGAAGCGGCGTCCATCATGGCTTGGGCCTCGTGCTCATGTGTTTATCCATCCAGCCCAGGAGGTCGAAGGCGGCATCGGTGACGGCCTTGGTCCGCTGGGCTTGCCGCGCCTCACGCCGAGCCTTGCCGAAGCCTTCGGAGGCCATGAGGCTGGCCCAATGGAGCTGATGGGGGGCGAGGGCCATGGCGTCCGGATGGAAGGGGTGGAGCCCGAGGGCCTTGCTCCCCACCCAGAGGAGGAGAGCGCGGCCATCGGGCTCCTGGTAGTTCGCTTCGAGGGCCCTAGCCTCGAAAAGACCGCCTCCAGGCAAGGAAGTTGCGATAGCAGGCCTGGAGGCCGTCCCCATCGGGGAAGGTGTCCAGGGCCACTTCAGGCTGGCCGCCCTTGGCCGCGAGGCGGTACCACCCATGCGGCGCCTTCTGGAGGCAGATCCGCAGGGTGGCGCCCCATTCGGCGATGGCACCCCCACCGGCGGCAAGGGCGAGCCGTTCGATCTCCAGCAGATCCCCGAAGGTGGGATAGCGGACCTCCACAGGGCCGGCGAGGTCCGGGAAGGGGCTCTCGAAGGCGAAGGTGAAGGTCGGGGGCTTGAGGATCTCGGAAGCCTTGAAGGCCGCCGGGGCCTCCGGCGCGAGGCCGGAGGCGGACTGGAGGATTTCGGCAGGGGTGAGGTCTTGCATCAGCGGACTCGGATCGCCTTGAAGTTCGTGGTTTCAGAGACGAGCTGGCCCGCCTGGACGGCGTTGTTCCGGCCCGAGAGGGTGACGGCCTCGATGTAGGCGATGGTTTCGCCCGAGACCTGATCGGTCACTTCCAGGTCGAAGAGGCCCTGGCGGAGGATTTTCCCCGGAGTCCGCTTCTTCAGGACGCCATCGGCTTCGTCGCGGATGCGGAAGCGCTGGATGGAGCCCTGGACGCGAAACACCGTGGGCTGCTGCTCCATCACCTCGAAGGATCCGACCACCACGGCATCCTGAACCGTGTAGTCGGCGTTGTACTGGACGCCCTGGGCGTACCCGATCACGTCGCCATCAACGATGATCTTGGCCAGGTGGCCAGCAAGGACGGCGGCTTCATTCATTCCGGCCATGTCGGCTCCTTACAGGGAAATGGTCTGGGGGGTCATCACGATGCGGACGGGGATGTACGCCGTTTCCGTGACGGGGTGGGTGTTCACCTGGATGTCCCAGGCGTCGGCGCCATCGCCAACCACGCTCAGGCCCTCCCACGCGGGCAGGGTCTGACCGTTCTTGGAGCCCTCGGTGAGGACGCCCTGGGGGTTGCGGGAGCCGCGGATCTCGCTGTCCAAGTAGGCAGCGACGCGGTTCTTGATGCGGTTGGCCGTCTCCAGATCCATGGGGGCACCCACGAAGTCGGAGAGGATGAACTGGAAGGCCTTTTCCAGCTTGAACTGGATGCGCAGGCCCTGGAGCTTTCGCATCATCACGTTCGGGCCACCCTGGAAGGTGGTGATGGCCTGGATGATGCGGGTGCCACCGGCGACCGGATCGAGGGCGATGGGAGAGGCACCGGCGACCAGCAGGGCGTTGATGTCGGAATCCTGCGGCGCCGGGAACTCCACGCCTTCGGCGTAGAGGGTCTTGTTCGTCAGGGGCTCGGAGGCGGTGAGGCCCGCAGCCAGGCCGCAAATCTGCGCGGCGGTGCCGAGGCTGCCGAGGTTCTCCTTGAGGAGGCCCGTGACCGCATTGGTGACGAAGGTGCCGTTCCAGGCATAGACGGCGGGGCCGTCCATGGTCTGAGGCTTGGCGGCGGCCTGGGTGGCCGTTTCGCCGGGGGCACCACCCCCGTAGAAGATGCGCCAGCGACGGCGGTTGATGGCTCCCAGGGCGATGCAGTGCTGGATCGCCAAGCTCTGGGTGGCGGCGTTCGCCGTGTCCACCATGAGGTGGTCCACGTCGATGCCTTCCAGAAGGGCCAGGGGGGCCACGTAGTCGGAGCTGGTCACCACGTCGAGGGCGGTACCGGCGCCGCCCGCAAGGGCGGTTTCCGTGACCGCGGACAGGGCGCCGAAAGTGCCCGGCGTGGAGAGCGCGGCGCCCACCATGGCGTCCTGGTACAGCGCGAAGACCACCGAACCCTGGCCGGCGGTGATGGCCGTGGCGCTGGTGCCGATGGCCGGGGCCGAGGCCAGCACCGGGTTGTCCATCAGGGACACCGGCATCGAGGGGTTGCCCGCGATGGTGGCCGTCCAGCCGCTGCGGCCGGTGATCCAGGGGATCAGGTTGGCCAGGGTCACATCGTCGGTCGGGTACGGCAGGACGCTCACGATGCTGCCGTTCTCGTACATGCGGGCCTCGCGGGCCACATGGTCGAAGACCAGCTTGGGCGTGGTGGCCGTCGAGGTGACGGAGAGGCCGAGGCCCACCATGTAGTTCGCAGTGTAGTTCTCGGAGCGCTTGCGGATGGTGAGGGTGTAGGCGCCGCCGGCGCCGGCGGTGAGGGCCACGGAAATGGCGTTCGTGTGGCGACCGTAGTCGAGGCTGGCGAAGACCAGGCCCGAGGCGGTCAAGGAGGCTTGGCCCACCGTGCCCACCCGGGTCCAGCGGACGCGGGAGGCGCCGGGCTGGTCCCCGGAGGGGCGGAACATGCGGGAGATCAGCGCGAGGGCCGTGCCGCCGCGCAGCACCTTTCGGGCATCGGTGAAGGTGGCGAAGTCGTAGATGAAGCCCGGAACACCGCCGTCAGCGGTGCCCAGGATGGCGATGGTGCCGCCCGGGCCTGGGCGCACCGGAACCATTTGGGAGACATCCGTGTAGGGGTAGACACCCGGGCGTACAACGTAGGCGCCGCGGATCATGATGCCGACATTGCCGGGCATGGGCTCTCCTTGAGGAAGGGGTTAGGTGGAAATGCGCCCGTACCCGGTGGGCACAGGCGCGGACTGGCACGACCAAGCAGTGAACGTGAGGGTTGCGGTGACGAGGAAGAGGGGCACTCCGGCCACCTCGTAGTCCTCGCTTTCCTGAATCGAAAAGTCGGGCGCCTCGATCCCGGCAAAGCGGGCGGCATCCACCAAGACCTCCATGGCCTGGCCCAACCACGGGGCCAGCAGGTCGCGGTCCTCGGGGGTCTCCGCCCATGCGATGAGGTTGATGGTGGTGGTGTATTGCCGGGTGCGGGAGCGGTCGGAACCCACCAGGACGCCGGAGTTCTTGAGATCGCCGACCACGGCAGAAGCCGGGGAAAGGCTCGTCACCTGGACCGAGAGACAGGGGAGGGCAGCGGTGGCCCGCGGGAAGGCGCCGGTGATGGTCAGGGGGCGGTCCCCCAGGGGCGGGGTCTGGGCCTGCACCTCCTGGAGACGCGCCACCACCCAGGGCTTGCCCCAGGGGAATTCCTGGCTGGTGTAGGTCCAATCCAGGGGCACGTTGGGGACGACTGGGCCGGCCTTCCAGATGTCAGCCTGCGCGTCTTTGTCCCACTCGAAGGTGAACCAGGAGATCGTGGCGACCCCGCGCAGGGCCCCGAAGGCCGAGGCGGACCACGAGCCATTCGGCTTCTTCACCAAGTCGTAGAGCTGGCCCGAAGGATCATCGAAGGCAGTGGCGGGGGCCGGAGCGATCACGGCCACCACGCGGAGCGGAATTCCGGCTCCGAAGGTGGCGTAGAGCTTCGCGGCCCCTCCCAGTGGGAGCGGCTCCGCGAGATAGGAGCGCCATTCCGCCATGGAGCGAGGGTCGGGGATTGCTGCGGCCGGGCGTCGATCCGTCCCGGATCATGCGTGCATGGCCAGGGCCGCTGGAACTGACGGGGCGGGCCTCGGGGGACGCTACCCTCATGACGGGCTCCCGGTACGGCCGCATCCTGGCCACCCTTCGGCGACTGATCCCCGGGGTAGCCCCCACGGGCGGATGGCGCTATGCCCGTCAGCGCATCGAGGCCTACGAATTGTCGGGCCCCATGTCGGACCAAGCCGATGCGGCCGAGCTCCAGCTTGTCTTTCCTGACACCTTGGCCCGCCAGGATGCCGGCGGCTGGGGCGCGGATGCCCACACCTGGCGATTCACTCCCACGCCCAACGCAGGGGCCTCCGATGTCTTCCTGGACCTGTGGGGACGCACCCTGAGCGTTCCTCGGGTGGGCCAGGAATCCGATGCGGCCTACGCGCAGCGCATCCTGACCGAACTCACACTGCCCGTGACCAACAACACCGGCATGGCCCAGTGGATCGACCGGGCCCTGGGGACCACCGGCACTCAGGTCATCGACGCCTGGGACCTGGAGGATCAGAAGCGCCGATTCAACGACGCACCCACCTGGCGCCTCAACGACACCATCCAGCTCGAAGCCCCGCTGGAGTACCCGGCCAGCTACTACCGGGCGAGTTTCCGGGTGGCCCTGCCCATCCAGATGAGCAACCCGTGGAACGCCTCCCGCCTTACGGCGCTCATCAACCGCCGCAAGGCGGCAGGCACCCGCCTCCTCGACATCAAGACCCCGGCCACGGGCGGTAGCACAGGCTACGGCTTCCTCTACGGCCTCCACCAGGGGAGCAACTGACCATGCCCAGGCAGACCACGAGCTTTTTCAAGATCCCCTTCGGCTGGAACGCGGGTGAAGACCCCGGCACGGCGGACCTGGACATGTTCCGGTTCATCGTGGAGGCGGCCATGCCCAAGGGCTTCGCCGTCTCCATCCCGGATAGTTTAGGGCTCGCGCTCGCGGTACAAGGTGGCGTCCTACCGGATGTCAACGGCGTCTACCAGGCCATCAGCACCACTACCCTCACCCTCCCGGCCTCCAGCGTCTGCTATGTGGAGCGCACCACCACCGGGGGAGTGAGCTACAACCTGGCCGGATGGACCGCTGGAAAAGTGCCCATCGCTCTGGTCCAGACTGGAGCCACCACCATCAGCACCGTCACCGATAAGCGGCCTGTGACGGCGGTGGGGACGGCGGCCCAGAGTTACTTCCAGCCTTCTGGGAACATTTCTGCGGCCACGGTCCAGGCCGCGATCCAGCAGCTCGACGCCCGCGTGGATGCCCAGGTGGCGACCTTGAACGCCACGATCACCAGCGCCCAGGCGGCGACCCAGGCCTACGTCAACACCTACGTCACGAATGTCATCCACGTTGGCGACACCATCGACGGGAACACCACGCATTTCCGCGTCCAGCGCGTCACCCTGACGGCCAACCTTCCGGCCACCGTGGGCCCCGGTGAGCTGCTCATGGACTGGCAGACCTACATCCTCTATTGCGGGGACCAAGCCGGGAACCGCCAGCCCATCAAGATCCCGTCCGCCAGCGTTATCGGCTTGCCCGACCTCAGCAGCGTGAAGCCTGCCGACACCGGAGCCACCGTCACCTACGACAGTCAGGGCCGGGTGAGCATCTACGACCAGACCGTCAGCGGCGTGAGCAACAGCACCAACGTCACCTACCTCTCGGATGGCCGGGTGAACGCCGTGGTCTATAAGACCGGCGGCACCGTGACGCGCACCGAAACCATGACCTACGACGCCTCCAACAACCTCACGGGCTACACCGTTTCCTAAGAGGCCTCCATGCCCTTCGATCCGATCACTTATTCCGCCGTCAAGGCCATCGGGAGCGGGAAGCTGTCCTCCCAAAAGATCGTGGCCAACGGCAACTTCACGGCGACGAAAACTGGCTGGCACCTCGTCACACTGGTCGGCGGCGGAGCCGGCGCCACCCCCTACAGCGGTGGGGGAGCCGGCGCGGGGGTGGTCCGCTACCCCGTCTTCCTCACCGCGAACGACGTCGTGGCCTGCACCATCGGTGCCGCTGGCGTGGGGGCGATCTTCCCGGGCACCCTCGCCACGAGCAGTCCCTATGCCGTCAAGGTGGATGGTTCCAATGGAATCTACTTCACGGAGGCCAATGGCGGCTCAACGCGATACCGAAGGGCGAACGGGGGCACCATTACCACCCAGGCGAACATCGCCTCAACACCGACTGGCCCCATCAACGCCCGCCTCGTGGTGGCAGGGTACCGGGTCCCGTGCGCAGCAACTCTTGTCACCACCCTTGCCAAAGTCTCAGACACCGACTTCAGCATTTCCAACATCACCCTGAGCCCAAACCTCCCGTCATGCCAGGTGGTTGGCGGTGATACCAGTGGTAACTTTTACGCGGTTTCTGGCAACAACCTGCTCTACAAGGTGACTGCGGCTGGGGCCACCACCTTGATCGCTGGCATCTCCTCCAGCACCACCTGCGTGGACGGCAACTCGGGAACATCCACCCTATCGACCCTTGGCATAACCATGGGAACAGGCGCACCTTGTGGCAATTACCAGCTTTGCGTGAACCCTGCCACGGGGGACGTTTTCCACATTGGCACGAACGGCACGGCGATCCGGAAGACCACGGCCGCCGGCGTGACCAGCCTGTTGGCAGGCGATTCTGCCTACACGGCCACCGGCACCTCGGACGGTACCGGCTCCGCCGCCCGCTTCACCAATATCCGAGCCCTCGTCTTCAACACCGTAGACAACTGCATCTACGCCTGGGACACCACAAGCAACAACGCCACCATCTCCATTCGCAAAATCACAACCGCAGGCGTCGTCACTACGATCAAGTCAGGCCTGGCCTTCAACAACGAAGCCACGGCCGTCGCGGACTACGGGATTTTCTTCGACACCTCGGGCGACATCCTGATCCCCGCAGGGAACAACGGCTCCATCACCTACGGCATCCAAAAGGTTAAGGTCAGCGATGGCACGGTCACGGTCCCGAGCAGCGACCAGGAGCTGAAGAGCCTCAACCACCTTCGGGACGCCACGAACCACTACTTCATCGCCAACGGCTCCAGCGCCACCAAGAAAGGCACCATCTACAGCGTCCCGGTGGCCGGTGGCAGCGCCACCCTCATCGGCGGCGTTGTGAACCAGCCCGCCTACCCTCGGGTCTCGGATGCGGCGACAGGTCTCTTCCAGGATGGCCCCGGCAACGCCGCCGCCACCGCCGGGGGGACCACCAGCTTCGGCACCTACATTTCCGTGCCGGGCGGCGGCATCTCCATGACCCGGGGCACCGGCGCCAGCGGAGGCACCACCGGCATCGCCCAGACCCTTTCCACCTCCCAGACCTTCCAGGTCTTCGGGACGACCATCTACAACGGCGCCGCCGGGACGGCTAGCAGCGGCTCGGGCGCGAGCCTGGACGTGTTCTTCGGCGGCAGCGGCGGCTGGGGTGGCGGCGCCGCCTTCCTGGGCGTGGGCGGCAACTTGGGCGTGGCTCCCGTCTCCGGCTTCGGCGGGGGTGGTGGCGGCGGGGTGGATAACACCTTCACCGGCGCGACGGCCGCACCCACGGGCCTGGCCAACGGCAACGGCGCCCCGGGCGTCATCATCGTGGAGTGGTAAATGGGCGCGAACCGAACCTTCGGGGTGGTCTTCAACAACGAGATCCGCGAGAAGGTGGCCGCCCCAGCCACGCCCACCTACGGCCCCCCGGCCTGGGTGGTGGATCTCACGGACCTCAACCCTCTGCCCGAGGTGGGCTGGAAGCTGGTGGACGGAGCCTGGGTGTCCCCGCAGGCGCTGCCCCCCACCCTGCCCCGCCCCAAGATCGTCCTCATGGAGGCCACGGTCAGCGGGCCACACAGCGCAATGGGCCGTGTGGACATGAACGCCCAGGAAATAACGATCATCCAGGGCGACGCCATCCACGTCACCGGCGAGCTTCAAGTCATGGGCAAGAAGATCCCCTACAGCGGGGCCTTTCGGATGCCCGTCCGAAAAAGTGACGGCACCGAGCCCGACCTCGCGGCGGCGTTCATCACCGCCGGCGCCGTGAGCGTGGCTTGGGCCCCCGAGCAGCGTGGCATCTACAGCATCACGGCGGACCTCCTGAACCGGGAGCTTCCTCCGGATGTCCACATGGACTTCGACGGCATCCGGATCTTCGTGATGGCGCCCCCCGTACCCCCTCCGGCTTGAGGTAGTCCATGACCCAGACCCTGCATCCACTCTACGGCGAGATCGCCACGGACACCGCCATCGCCAAGTCTATCCCGGCCCCGCCCGGGGTTTATGAAGGCTTCTCGCCCCGGGTCATCGGTTCCCAGCCGGGCACCCTGATCCTGGACCCCGGGCCCCGAGGCTTCTCCAACTGGCGAGCCAACGGGGGCACCGTGGCCGACATGATGATTCAGGAGGATGCGATGGTCTCCGTCCCCCTCCAGGCAGCGCCGTCTGCGGGCCAGAAGCGCATCGACATCCTGGTGGGCCTGTGGTCCTGGCAGGCGGGCCCCGTGAACTGGGCCACGGGAAAGCCCCTGGGCGTGCTTGCCAGCTCCCAGCAGGCCGCCTACGCCATCCTTCAGGGCACGGCCGCCAGCTCCAACCCCCAGGACCCTGCCATCCCCAGCCCCTTCGACGGCAGTGGGCGCATTGCGGTTCCGCTTGTCCGGATCTCCTACATGGGCGGCAATGGGAACCGGCCGGATTGGGTAGAGCTCTGGGATGCTTCAGACCACCGCCGCCAGCGCCGCGCCGAGGCCCAGGTGGCCCTCTGGCAGCGGGGCGGCGCAGGATGGGCCCTGAGCAATTTCACGGGCCACGCCGATGTCGCTTACGTCAGCAACAACACCATCGTCGTGCTTCGGCAGGGCTATTACCGCCTGGACGCCTACTCCTCAAACGCCGCCGACGCAGTGACGATCACCGCCCCCGACACCACCGGGACCAACCAGAACTTCACGGGCACCGGAAGCGTGAGCTGCACCGGGTACATGCGGGCCGGAGGCGTGGTGAACGCCAGTGGCAACAACGCCAGCTCCGTTCTCACGGGCACCATCACCTACCTGGGCGACAACGCGGGATCCGTGACCCTGATCCAGGCCTTCTCCATCGACACCCCCGCCAGCCTCACGCTCAACTCCAGCCAGACGACGCCGGATCCGTACTTCACGGGCATCACCACCCGCGGGGCCCGGAACCCCGTGACCTTCTCCCTAGGGGCCACCACTCTGCCGGGCGCCGCCATCGACCCCAATTCGGGCTACTTCTCCGCCGCCGTGACCACGCACGGGTCCTGGACGGCCACGGTCCAGGCTCTGGACGCCCTGGGCCGTTCCGTCTCCAAGGTCATCACCTTCACCATGCCGGCCCTATCGACCGCAGGACAGCGCAGCATCCTCCTTGGCAACCCACCCGTGACCTGGCCCAACACCATCGACCTGTCTTTGGGGTGGGATGGGGCCATCGCCCAGGCGCTCCAGAACTACATCGGGCCCATGATCTGGGCCAGCCCCACCATCGCCCGCAACAACGGGGGCCTAGCCGGGGCCACCTGGACCACCGGCAGCGATCAGGTGAGCGCGGTGGTGGTGAGCGGGAACACCCTGCGCCTCTCCATCCCCATGGAGCGGCCCGCGACCGCCGTGGTCAACAGCCAGACGGTGCTCTGCGGCTGGTATGACATCACCCTTCAGGCCACGGACAGCGCGGGCCAGAGCGTCACGATCCAGGCCCGTGTGGGCTACAGCAGCTTCTGACGAGGAGGAGAGTATGGCCCCAGCCTTCCAGAACGGCGATGTCGTGATGCTCCGCGGCAAGGGGCCCATCGGTTGGCTGGTCCGCCACTGGACCGCCAGTCCCTGGGCCCACTGCGGCGTGGTCTACCACTTCGAGGGGCATCCCATGCTCATCGACTGCGCTCCCAAGGTCGGTGCCCGCATGACGGGCCTGGTGCGCTACCAGCCGGCCGCCGTCCTCCAGGCCGTGGCGCCGCAGTGGACCGATGAGGCATCCCAGATCGTCGCGGACCACCTCGGTGACACCTACAGCGATGTGGATGCCATCCGGGGCGGCCTCGCCCTCCGGCCCACCTCCCAGGGCCTGGAATGTGCCGAATTCGCGGCCATGATCCTCCGGGGGCTGGGGCATCAAATCCCCGCCGAGGCCGCCACACCGCAAAGCCTTGGCAAAGTGCTCCTGGAGTCCGGGGCCTACACCCTCCGGATGGCCTAAAGCCGGACCACGGCGAACTCGGATTGCGCTCGTGCCGAGCGCAAAATATTGCGCAAAATCCTCGTGCTACAACGAGGTCTGGAGGTCGTATGCGTCCAGTTGACCCACGCAAAAAGGAGGCTCTGGCTGATGCCGAGGCCGTGCTAGGTGTACCCCTCACCAACCCCAGGCCGTGCCGTGGAGGGTGGATTTTCACGCTCGTGGGCCGCTCCAACGGCCCGGAATTTCGGTTTCGCGTTGCAGAGGACGACCCCTCATGGCGGGACCGGATTTTCCCGCCAGAGTGGCGGGCCTCCCTCTAACCTCCCGCGATCACGAGGCCCAGGGTGGTCGCCACATCGGCCTCGAAGGCCCTCTCCAGGGCGGCCATGTTTTCTGCCAAGGCCAGGTCGATGGCTTGGCGCAGCGGGAAGAACCCCGGCATCGCCGGGCGGATCCATCCCTTGGACTTCTCGCTCATGACCCGGAAAGTGAGGTAGCCGGAGGAGCGGCCGTCATGGCCCTTCATCCGGTACATCCCGGCGAATTTCTTGATGTCCCCAGCGTCGAACCCCTGTTTCTCCATCCAGGCCTTGTCCACGGAATCGTTCCAGCGGTACGAGAAGCGCGGCACGGTCCATCCGGTGGCCGAGGTGCGGTTCATGGGGGCTCCCAGGGAGCGGGACCACTTGAACTTCACCACGCGGTCATAGAGGCTCTGCGGCATGGCGGCCATGCCCCGGGTGCCCGGGGTGCCATGGCGAAAGGGGATGATGAGGTAGAGCTGGCCGTCCTTCCCGCGCCGAACCCGTTTCGCGTTCGGGAGCATGGCCTTCATGTCGCGCTCGGGGCTCCCCTCCTCCAATGCCTTGGCCACTGGCGATGGGTTGAAGATCCGCCAAGTCAGGAGGCCCGACTCCTCGCGCCGGACACCCCGCGCCGTGGCGCCCGTGGGATGCTTCACCGCCCGGCCGTTGGGCGTGACCTCGCGGCCCGAAAGGAAGCCGCGGTAGTGCTCCTCCGCCTTGGCCGAGGCAAACTCAGCCGCCGCGACGAACTCCGGGAAGTCGGCAGGCCCCAGGCGCTGGGCCAGGGCACCCAAGTCCTCCAGGTTCGCGTTGAACCGGCTCCACTGGATCGCCAGCGTCCCCGTCATCCTGTGGGTCCCTTGAACGTGGCGGGCGAGATCGAGGAGGCCGGGGGCTGAGAGGATGGCTGGCCGGAAGTGCCCCCGCCGGACACCACGCCGGTGTGGGTGTGGGTCTTCGCCCAGTCCAGGAGGGGGCGCATGCAGAACTCCGCCGCCGCGGACTCGAAGAACGTGTGGGCGAAGCCGGAGAAATCCAACTCGCCCGCCGGCGTGATGGTGATGGTGCCGCCGGACGCATGGGCCAGCACCACGCCCCCGCCCTTCTGGAGGGTCAGGGTGCCTGCCGCGGGGTGGGCGACCTGGACCGAAGGCACGGCCATGGCAGGCCCCGGCGGCGCGATGCCGGTGCCGTTGCGCTCCAGGTCCGGAAGGGCGGAACCGTCCGGGCTCACTGTCACCCGGAGGCCGGAGGGGTGGGACCATTCGGCGCGGCCGTCGCCATGAAGGCGGGACTGGACGCCCGAATCGTGGCGGTGCATCTCCAGGCTGGGCTCTGGGTCGATGAAGTTCCGGTCGCCCCAGTGGAGGGCCCCGAGCCAGACCAGCAGCCCCTCCAGTTCCGCCACCACGCCCAGCTCCCCAGGCCGGGGGAGGGACACGGCGGCGCCGTGGTGGCCGTGGGCCCGGGGCACCAGGACCCGCACGAAGCCCTGGGGGTCCGCCGTGGAGCGGTAGGAGCCCACGCCGTCCCGGAACACCACCGAGACCCCATGGGAATCCGGGTGGACCTCGAAGACGGACGCCAGGTGAAGATCAGCCACGGGACAGCCCTCCAAAAGCCCCCTGGGCCTTGCTCACATCCACCGCAGACCCGTAAGGGGAGAGACCGGCATTGGTCCAGCCGTTGGACTGCCCCGCGTTCCCGGCCGTGCCGGGGCCCCGGTTGTAGGCGTCGGAGACGTAGCGCCAGAAGTTGGGGTCCGATTCGGAGCAGCCCTTCGCCTTGATGGCGTCCTTGCAGACCTTGAGGTAAGCGGCGCCTGCGTCGATGGATTTCTTGTCATCCAAGAGGTCGTCCTTGGTGATCGGAGTGCCGTCCTGGTTCTTGTAGCCCCGGGCCTGGAGGTCCGCGAGGGCGCCGCTTGGGCCGGTGTTGAGCTGCATGAAGCCCAGATCCCCCGTGCCATTGACCTTCTTGTAGTTCGGGTTGCGGCCCAGGCTGGATTCCTTGCGGGCAGTCTCGGCCACCAGCCACGCCGGCACGCCGTTCCGGGCGGCGGCGGCGGCCATCTCCTTCGCGTAGGGCACCCCGGAGGCCCCTGCCCCGCCCTTGTCCCGGCTGGGCTCGGGGTCCCGGCCCGTCTCGTGGGCCTCCATGGCCTTCTGGTGCGGGGCCTTTTCGTCGCCGCGGTCCTGGTATTGCTTGGGCTGGACGTTGACCAGCGACGCGACCGCGCCGGCGTACCCCGCCACCTTCACACCATCCATGGCCCGGGCCAGGCCCAGCGTCGTGGCGGCTCGGAGCCCCTCTTCGGTCCACTGGAAGCTGTGCGAGACCGTGGTGAGGTAGGCCGTGGTGGGGGAACCAAAGCTGGAATCCTCCACGCGGGTTCCAGGCCGGGCCCCCGGGATGGGGCGGTCGTACTGGCGGCTCTGGTGGCCGAGGAGGTGCAGGGGCGCCTCCTGAAGGGCCACCCGCTTGAGCACCTCGTTGATGAGCTTCTGGTAGTTCGAGCCCTGGGCCGGATTCAGGTTGCTCCGGACCTGGCGCGGGGCGAACCCGTAGCGGTCCATGCCGATTTGGTCCGCCTGCCAGCCGAGATCCATCTTGTAGAACAGGGCCGAGGGGAAACCGTCCACGAAACAGCCCGCCCCCCAATGGAAGGCGTTGACCCGGCTCGCGTCTGAAACCTCGTCCATGAGGGCCAGGGCCGAAGGGGCACCGTCCTGTCCCAGGGTAAGGGTCGGGAGCGCGTTCCAGTCGTCCGTGTCGCCACCGGCCGGGAAGGGGCGCGGACGATGGACCAGGCGATGGCCCTCCTGCCCAGGGTCCCCTCCGTAGACGAGGAAGAGCTCGTGGAGATCCGGCTCCGCCAGCCCCTGGAGCAGCTCCCAGTAGCTGCCGGACCAGGTGGTGAGCACCCGCTCGGCGGAGTAGGGCCAGGTGCCCTTGTAGTAGCTCTTCCAGGTGCCGAAGCCGAAGCCGTCCTTGACGGGGCCTGCGGCGGTGGCGAGCTGGATGGTGGGGCCACTTTTCCCGTCGAGGCCCAGGGCGATGGTCACGAAGGCCTTGATGATCTCGTGGGGGGCCTTGAAGAGCCCGTCCTTCACCAGCTCCTGATAGGCGGGATAGGCCTGCTTGATCCCGTCCGCCACGGCGCTTCCGAGGCCCAAGGCCCCTTGCCAGTTGTAGACGGCCTGGGAGAAGAGCTTCTTGAACCCTTCGGCTGCGATGGTGAGGCCGAATCGCACCCCACGGGCCTCCGCTTGGCGCTGGCGCTTGCGCGAGGACACGAAGCCGTCATGGGCGAGGCGGAGCTCACCCTCACCGCTGTAGCCGAACTCGATGCGGAGGTGGTCATTGGGCCGAACCAGCTCCGCGAGCTTTTGGGAAAGAGGGGACCATCCGAATTGCAGGGTGCCCGACTGGCCCTCCAGCGCCTCGGAGGTGTGGATGGCCGTGAGGCCCGAAGGGGCCCCCTCAAAGAGCACATCCGACCCCACCACCAGCTTCGCTCCCTCCCAAGACGTGAAGGTGAAGACGTAGGGCTTCTGGCCCGGCAGAGTCGGGCTGGTGCTCTCCAGGATCACTTTGAGCCGGAGGAGCAGGACTTCGGGTCCGCTCACGCCAGGACCCAGGTGGCGGTGTCCAGGGCGCAGCGCCAGCCCAGCGTGACGACCGAACCCACGCTGTAGGGGGCGATGTCGGCGGCGACCGGGGGCGCGGTGAAGCTCGGGGCTCCATCCACCACCCGCCAAAGGTAGAGGTCCACCTCGGCCACATCGGGGTCCGCAGCCTGGAGGATGGAGGAGAGGCGCTGGTAGGAGCAGGTTGCCCCGGCACCCAAGCTCCCAAAGTAGGCCTGGGCCGTGGCGGTGAGGGCGGCCTGGATGTCGTCCCAGCGGGCCGAGCCGCCGGGGACCAGCTTCACGGCGCCCTGGACCCGCAGGGGCACCCGCTGGACGCTCATGAGGTTCACCCGGACCCCCGCCACCTTCCAGCCGGGGACTTGGCTGCCATCGTTGGCGATGTAGCCGTTGACCGTGCGCAGGACGGCCGTGGCCACGTCCGGCTGGACCGAAAGCCCGCCGATCCCATCGTCCACGAAGAGCCAGACCAGGCCCGCATAGGGCACCCCGTCCGGTGTCGGCGTGAGCTGGCAGGGGTCCACCGTCTTCGCGGAGAGCACCATGCCGGTGCTGAGGGCGGCGTACTCCAGGGCCTCCGCCGTGCCGCGGACCAGGGTGGACACGAAGGCCTGGAAGCGCACGGCCCGCGCCTCTTCCGTTTCCTCGTTCGCCCCGCCCACAGCAGGGTCCGGGTTCGTCACCAGATCCACACCAGCCACAGGAACGACCATGCGGGTCAGCGTGGCGGCCGGGATGTTGCCAGCCGGGCCGGCCTCCAGGGCCTCGGCCATCACCGCAGCCGATACCGCAGCCACCGCAGGGATGGTGGCATCGGCCAGGGTGACGAAGCGGGTGCCGCTGGTGGAGATGAGCGCGGCACCCGCTGGCACCGTCAGATCACTGGCGGGGGGCACCAGCGCGGTGAACAGCACCGAGACGCGGGCCTTCACCGGAGGCAGGAGGGAGAAGCCGAAGGCGGCGTAGCAGGCCTGGGGAATCGCTTGGGCCAGGGCCTGGGCGGTGCGGACCTCGTGTTCCTCGATGGAGACGGCCACCGCTTCCAGGTGGGCCCGCTCCAGGGAGCCCGGTACCAGGTCGGACGGGAGCACCCCATCCGCGAGGTCGGGATTCCCGGCCAGCCAGTTCACCATGTCAAGGGTGATGCTCGAAAAGTCCCGGGGCACGAAGGTCAAGGGTTCACCTGTCCAGAAAGGGCGATCCGGCCCAGCACCGTGTCCACCTCGGCCGTGATGCTGAGGGCGTCAAGACCCGCGAGGACCGCCACGGAAAGCACCTCCACCACGCGGGGATCCGACCGGAGCACGGAAGCCACCTCCAGGCGGGCCTGGATCGCCAGAGGGACGTCCAGGGGGCGGCCCAGGAAGGCCTGGAGGCCGCTTCCATAGGTGGGGTGCTGGGGCAGATAGCCTCGCGGGGTCTGGAGGCGGCGCAGCAGGGCGCCGGCGAGGTTTTCAAGGGAGCGCACCAAGCGATCCGGGCCGGTTTCGCTCAGGTCCGTCCCTACGAGGTCCACCTCGGGGGCGAGCGTCTCCACGCCAGGCTCCCCCGGCACCACCAGGAAGTCGCCCGCGCCGAGAACCTGGCCCCGGGCCGGGATGACCCCAGGAGCGCCACCCAGTCCCGAAAAATCGAGGTAGGGCCAGACGAGGCCATTGAGGTCCACGATCTCCGGCCAGCGGGCCATGTCGCCCAGCTCCCGGGCCGCGATGGCCTGAAGGGTGTTCCCCGCGAAGATGGCAACGCGCTTAGACACGCCGCCCCCCCTGGGCCGCCCGCTTGATCTCGCCGGCGAGGCGCTGGGCGTCCCGGGCCGCCTTCCGGATGTCGGCGATGTTGGAGCCCGTCACGGCCCGCACGTCCCGGATCGCGTTGCGTGTGTCGTAGAGGATCCCGGTGGCCGCCTGGGCCAGGGCGTGGGCCTGGTCCGTGATGCCTTGGACGAAAACCTTGCCTTGAGCCAAAGCCGCCTGGGCCTTGGAGCGGATGGCTTTCACGTTCTGGACCATGGTCTGGAGGTTGGCGAAGAGGCCCTTGTTCTTGTCCCAGGGCTTGAGCCCCAGCTTGTCGAGGGCCGAACTCAGGGCGTCAGCCTTCTGGGCGATGGAGGCCGCAGTGCCCGCCAGGGGGCCTCCCACCGGATCCTTCTTGGCCGGATCCTTGGTCTCCTCTCCGAGAACCAGGAAGCTCCAGTCCCAGTCCCACGCCATGGGGTTGGCGTTGGAGCGGGTCCAAGAGGGCGCCGACTCTGGCTGGATCCAGAGGAGGCGGTATTGGAGTTCCGAAGGGCCGCCCCCCGTGATGAGGAACTGGAGGCGGAGGGCGGCCTTGTTCTCCTGGAGGCGCTTCTGGTTGGCCGCGGCAAAGTCCACAAAGAAGGCCTGGACATCCTCGGCCGCCGCGAGGCCCAGCGTCTTCTCCGCGTCGCGATTCTTGTTGTCCGGGCCCATGGGGCCCCAGACGCCATGCGTCCCGTTGATCGACCAGCGCCCCAGGCCGGGGCCGCCATCCAAGGCGCTCACCTTGCCGGCGGCGTCCACAGTGGCCTGGCCACGCCAGGGGCGCACAGCGTTCAGGCTCTGCGGCGGCATGAGGAAGGCCACCTTGTTCACTTCCTTCCCTGCCTCGTCCACGGAGCGGATGAGGTAGGAGGCCAGCTTGGGCGCCGTGCCCGCTTTGGAGGCCTCGCCCGTCACCGCCACGGTGGCTCCCGGGATCGACGGTAGGCCCGGCACCTTCGAGGCGAAGGACCCAAGGATTGCTCCGAAGTCAGGCATCAGAGCACCATGAGATCGGGGCCGTCCCAGAGGCCGAGGAGGTGATCGCGCACCATGTCCGCCTCAGCCTGGAGGCGGTCCTCCAAGTCCTTGTAAACGAAGCCGGAGGCGCGGGATTGGGAGAGGCCATCCGCCGAGAGGCTGGTGAGAATCTCAGGGTTCGCCAGCAGTGAGAGCTGGGGCAGCACCTGGATGGAGGCCCGCAGGGCCACCAGGCGGCCCACCTGGGGCCACTTGGCCAGCCCCGCAGGACCGAGGCCGGCTGTGTAGTTCAACAGAACGGCGTCCGGAAGCTGGCGGCCCGTGAGGCCGATGACCGGGCCTGCCATGCCGGTGAACATGAAGGGAGCCCCCATGGGACTGGGGGCGATGAGGACTTCACCCGGAATGTGGTCCACCCGGAACCAGGAGAGGGGCATCGCCACGGGGGACTGGATGCCGCCCGGGAAACTCAGGGTCACGCCCTTGAGCTCCACCAGGGGCCGGACCTTGGAGCGCAGCCGCGGGAAGCCATCCGAGGGAATGGAGCCGGGCCAGACGTAGGGCCCTTCCTGCTCAGGGTCCGCCGCAGCGTCCCAGGGGCCTACCCCCATGCCGGACTGGAATTCCTTGATCTGGAGACGGGTCGAAAGCTCCTGCTCCACCCACGCTTCCGCCTCCAGGATCGCCCCGTCCAAGTCCCCGTTCGAGATGGACTCGAAGCGGGCCCCAGGCCCAATGAGGCCCGAGAGGAGCCCGGCCCGGAGGGTGGCGGCAGTGATCCCGGAGGCGTCGCTCATGGGCTACTTCTTCCGGCCCTTGGCCTGGTCGAGCTTGGCCTGATCCTCGGCCAGCTTGGCCTTGGCAGCCTCCTCGGCGGCGGCATCCTGGGCAGCCTCGGCGGCGGCCACCGCCTGGGCGTCAGCATCCACCGCGGCCTGGTCGGCGGCAATCTCGGCGTCCAGGGAACCCTCGTCCTCCGCCGGAGCCGGGGGATTCGGCTCGAAGAAGGTCAGGGAGCCGCCGAATGGCTTGAAGGCGGGCACCCGCAGGAGGTGCTCGGCCTGTTCGGACGTGGCCATGCCCACGAAGATGCCGTCCTCCTTCTCGGCGAAGTGGATGTCGTTGACGATGGGGGGATCGCAGGGGGCGCCCAGATGGGCGATGGGAACGAGCTCCTGGCTCATGGGTCCTCCAGAAAGGAAATCGCCGGGGCAGGAAGCCCCACCCCGGCGCAGTTGAGGGAAGGCCTTAGTTGAAGGGCTTCCAGGCAGCGTTGGACGGCAGGACGTTCCGGATGACGCCGTGCTTGCGGGCATCGGGCACCCGCAGGGCACCGAGCAGCATCACCAGCCAGTTCAGGGAGGCGTCCGTCTGGGCCAGGGGGAACTGGGTCAGCGGCAGCATCTGAAGCCAGGTCATCGCGTTCAGGTTGGGGGCGGAGGTCAGCATGAAGACCTCGGAAGTGCCCGGGATGGTGGTGTTCAGGTCGCGCCAGACGGTGGTGCCGCCGGTCTTGGCCACGCGGGCCACCAGGCGCATGTCGGAGGCGGCATTGGTGCCACCCAGACGGCCGCGGTAGATCGCGTAGTAGGTTTCGGTACCCCCGGCCGTGATGGTCACGTCGATGGCGCCGCCCGCAGCGACCGTTGCGGCCGAGACCGTGACGGCGGTGGGGGACACCTGGCCGGCAGACCAGGCCTCCACGCGGTAGTAGTAGGCACCGGCCTGGGCGTTGATCCAGGAGGAGTTCGCCACGGTGGGGGCGACGGCCGCGCAGGCCACGGTGGGGGCGGTCAGGGTGGGCGCGTTGGGGTTCGTCACCTCGACGGGGACCTTGTTCTCTTCCACGTAGGCGTGGGGGATGATCTCGGCGTAGCCCTGGCCGATGCCAACGGCGCTGTAGTTGAAGCCCTTGACCGGGACGCCAGTGACCGTGTTGGGAACGGCGGTGTCCAGGTTCACGCGGTAGCCGCTGATGAGGCTCTTATCCAGGTCGTACTTGACGTTGGAGCTGGTGTAGAGGAGATCGGGCTTGCCGAACTGGGGGCGCTTGGCGATGCGCTGGGCGAGGTCCGCGAGCTGCGTGTGGTCGCTGAAGGTCGTGCCCTTCATGTCGATCACGTTTCCGGCGGCGCCGTTCTGGATCAGGGCCTGGAGGCCGTTGATCTCATAGGTGCTCACGGTGCGGTCGCCGTAGAAGAGGCCCCACTCGATGGTTTCCAGAAGGGTCAGGGCGGCGTTGACGTTCTCCTCGGAGACCGTGGAGAAATTGGTGGCGCCAGCGCGGTTCTGGAGAACGCCCTGGAGGGCCGTCACCAGGGACACGGAGCGCCGGTCCATGAAGACGCCGAGCTCCGTCAGCAGGCGCTGATAGTCGCCCTGGCGGTCGGGGCGGCCGGTGCCCTGTTCCGTGGAGAAGGCGCTGCCGGGGAAGCCGCCGATGCCCTTCTTGATGATCTGCTGGTCCAGCATGGAGAAGCTGTCCCGCTTGTGGGGCAGCAGGCGGTTGAAGAGGTCGAAGTGCTTGTTCTCGACCGTGACCGAAAAAAGCACGGGGTCGAGGTTTTCGACACGGAGCGCACCAGCGCCAGTGAGAGCGGAGAGGTCGGTCCCGGCGCCCTTCGTTCCAGTCAGCGACTTGACGATTTCACGCGCAGGGCCGCCAAGGGCGGAAAGGATTTCGAGGGGATCCACGGGTTTCTCCTTTGAGGTTCCGGACGATTCCGGGCTGGGGTGGATGCGGGGTTGAGGAGCCTCAGTCAGCGGCTCGCTGGCAGAGGAGGGCGACTTCGAGGGAGGAGAGCTTTCCGCTCTCCGCCAGGGCCTGGACCTGGGCGCGGCTCAGCGGCGCGTCCGCGCCATCGGAGCCCAGGGCCTTGGTGATTGCGCGGGGGGCGGCGGAAGCCGGCACGGTCTCGTGGAGCTTGTCGAACCGGGACTGAAGCGTGGCGTTGTCAGCCAGGGCCTTCTTGAGCTCGCGGCCCTGACCCTTGAAACCCGCCTCCAGCTCGGCCACGGTCTGGGTCAGCTTGGCGATGATGTTGTTCTGGCTCTTCAGCTCCTGGAGGAGTTCCAGGAAGAGGGCGTTCATGTCGGGTTCGGTGATGTCCTCCAGGGTGTCCGTGGGCTCCATATGGCCCACCTCGGCGAGGCCCTTCTTGATCTCGCGTCCCTCGTCGTCACCTTCGTCGTCGGCGGATTCTTTGTCCGGCTTGGACTCGGCCGCAGCGTCATCACCACCGAATTCCTCGGGGTCCATGTCCTTGTGGCCGAACTCGTTGAAGTCGTCGCCCTGGTCCGCGTCAGCACCGGCGTCATCCCCGGATTCCTTGGCCTTGTCCAAATCCTCGGAGGTCGGCGAAGCGTCGCCCACACGGGAGTCGAGGCGGTCGGGATCGGCCGGGGGCTCCGGGACGGGATTCTTCTTCTGGTCCTCGGCCTGGTCCTTGCCCTCGCCCTTCGCCTCACCCTCGTTGAGGGACTTGAGGATGGAGCGGGCCTTTTCGGCGAGATTGGCGAACATCGAGCCTCCTAAGCGGCGGCGCCCAACAGGGCGAGCAGGACCGCGAACGTGTGGTTCTGGGGGACGCCCTGGGCCTGCATGGCCTCAAAGAGGGCGGAAGGGGACGCAATCCGGCCTTCGGCGAGGGCCTCCAGAACGGACTGGACGGTTTGCGCGTTGAGGTCGCCGGGCAGGTCCGACTGGGCCAGTTGGGAGCCGCGAAGGTCGCGCAGCACGGCGGCCAGACCTTGGGCACTACCGAGGGCCTTAGCGAAGGTGCGAAGCGGGAGGGTGGTGAGCGCGGGCACATCCGGGTTCACCGGCGTCCGGGATAGCCCCACGCTCTGCCAGAGCAGGCCACCGATTTCCGTGGTGGGCAGGCCCGATGGGTCCACCACGCCGGCCTCGTTCGTGACCATGCCGTGGACGGAGGGATACCAAAGCACCGGCGGCGCCGTATGCAGACTGTCCCAGAACAGGTCCGCCGCTTCGGTCCAGCGATTGCCGTCCTGCGCGGAGGAGAAGATGGCGGCCTTCACCATGACGGAATCGCCCTCGGGGCGGGCGTCCAGGGGGCGACCAATTTCCCAGGCGTAGGGGTCCACGCGCTGCCCGCGAATCTGGCCGATCACCGAGGCATGGTCCAGGTCGATGCGGCCGTGGCGGAGGAAGTAGGGAATGGACCCAATGAGGGCCCGCGCCAGGATCCGCTCACCCTGCACATCACGGGACTGGGTGGAGGCCTGGAAGTAGACGCAGCGGACGCCACCTTCAACGTGGGGCGTCGCCTTCATCAGCAGGCGGCCCGTCTCCACCCGGAAGGGGATGCCAGGCTGATCCGCACCGCTGGCCAGGGCCATGAGGCCGACCGCCGCGGCTGTGGTGAGGGGACTCGCCATGGGGCGAGAGTCAGCCGATTCAAAGCCCCCGTGCCGAGCCGTCCCGCGCCATTACGCGATGACGCGAGGCGCCGGGAAATGGGGCCGGAGCACCCGGGGACGCTGGACAGGCAAGAGGAGCGACCGCGTGACGCACATCAAGGCCTTCTACCGCAAAGTCAACGGCCGGGTGGTCTATGTGTCGGATCACGATGACAAGCGGACCACCGCGACTCTTCATCAAGCCGCGAGCACGCGCACCCCCAAGGCGCACCCTCCGAAGGCCCTTCGCCATGGGATCACGCCTGGATCACACCGGGACGGAAGCCACTTCCTCCGGGCTGGCAGCCGAGAGGGCGCCGAAGCCATCCAGGAAGCCGCCCGAAAGCACGGGATCTCCCTCTCCCACCGCAAATCCCCGGCCATCCACCAGGGACAGCGCGACGTCTTCAGCCACTTCCATCACGCGGATCTTAAGGCCATCAAGGCGGTCCACACGGAACTCCAGACCCAGCAGATCCAGAAGGACTCGAATGAGGTCTTCGGGGACCAGGAGAAGGCCCGAAAGGCCTACGAGGCCCATCCGGAGAGCAAGGGCGGGAAAAAGATCGACGTGGACGAGGCCCGTGAGCTGGTCCCCAGCTACCGGGAGAACCGGACCCTCGGGGCAGCGATTGTCCACGCCGACGCCTCGAAGTTCGCCAAGGAGCAGTTCGAGCACCGGATGGCCATGCCCAAGCAGGAGCGGAACGAGGTTGTGGCCTTCATGGCCGGCGGCGGAGGCTCAGGCAAGGGCACGGCCGCAGACAAGTTCCAACTTGAGGACGCCGCTCATACCATCGTGGACGGCGCCTTTTCCAACTTCGAGAAGGCCAAGGCTCAGATCGAGCGGGCCCGCGCCTCGAAGAGAAGGGTGGAAATCAATTTCGTGTACCGGCCGATTGAGAAGGCCGTGGCCGGGATGGTGGGCCGGGCCCACGGAACGGGGCGCATCGTTCCCCTGGACGTGCTGGCCGAGGCGCACCGGGGCGCCCACGAAACCATCCGCAAGCTCATCGAGCACTACGGCGAATCGAACCCCATGGTCCGCATCCGCATCTTCGACAACAGTGGGGACAGCATCCATGACGTGACCGCCGTGCCGCGCCAGGACATGCTCAAGTTCCTCGACAAAACCGCCTACGACGACACCATTGCGGATCGCGTCGCCGGGGCCTATCGTGAGGTTAGGGAGAAAGGCTATGAGCACAAAGGACAACGACATCAAACTGAATCCCGAATCACCGATCACCTCGACCGAGGATTGCGAGCCCTGGACGGACGAGGAATTCGACACCCGCACGGAGCAGCTACTGGGCATCCTTCGGGGGACGAAGGCGGCAACCAAGCACGACGCCCCAGAGACGAAGGCGAGCTAGACCCGAAGAAGCCCGGGAGGGGCATCGCCAAGGCCCTCCGCGAGATCTTCAAGGCTCATATCAAGGGCCACATTCGCGTGATCGACGGCAAGACCGTCTGGATCGCCGCGCACGAGGACAAGCGCCAGGGCCGAGAGGCCCGGCTGCACGAGCGCACGGTCAGGGGCGAGACCAGGGGCGGCCTGCACTACCTCCGCGCCAGCGACGCCGACGATGCGGCCACCATCCGGAAGGTTGCCCACCGGGCGGGGATCTTCCCGGTCGAGCAGAAGGGCAACGCCAACCACCTGGGCCGGGAGGGGAACTACACCCACTTCCATTTCCAGTTCCCGGGGCAGGCCGAGGCCGTACACCAGGCCCTGCGCGACCAGCAGGAGGCCCCTGAGCCGATTCAGGCCGGGCTATTTGATGAAGTGCCAGAGCAAATCGGTGGCCCCACCGAAATGGTCCCGGCCGAGCGTGCGGTAGCAGAACCCAAGGAAGACGGCCCCAAGGACAGGGCTCCGCACTGCATGTATCCCTCTCTCGTGGATGACGTGCAGCGGGAAAAAATTGAACAATGGCACAGGGATGGCGCAGACCCCGCACGAAGGCCCGCTGAGAGGGCTATTTACCTACCTGGAATGTCAAAGGGGAAACTCGACAGACTTCTTCAAAAAAACACCATGACCCTAGACGAAATTGAGGGCCTCAAGGACTACAAGTATCTAATCCTGGCGCAGCCTAACGATGCTTGGGAAATGGGCTTCATGACCCGCTACGCAAGCGATCATGGCGATGTATTGGCCCCCAAGAACAAGTTTCTACTTACGAACATTGACGCCAAGCTAGAAGGGGTATCGAACCCTCCGCAAGAGGGCCCCAAGGAAGGCGACCGCAACGAGGAACGCCTCGTCTTCCATGACGGCCGCTGGCACCGCGATAATCCCGCCCCTTCCGATCCGCCAAGCGTGGAAACGGATACGGGGGCGCCCGAGCCCGTGCCGGCGCCCCCAGCCTCCGACCCCATCGCCCTCGAAACTCGGCGGGCCCTCCTGGAGCGCATCGACCAGGGGACCATCACCCCGGCGGAGCTGGTCCAGGCCTGGGAGGCCTTCCAGGTGGCCAAGCCCGGACTCAAGGCCGAGCTGGATGGCCTCAGCAAGGCCAAGTGCATCGAGCGGATCCGCCCCCTCGGATTCAATGTGGACCCCAAGACCAAGATGACCAAGGACAGCATCATCAAGGCCGTCCTGGACCGGATGACCAAGCCCTTCAACGTCCAGGGCGTGATGAGCTGGTCCCCGTTCTCCGAGACCTACGAGGCCGCCCTGGACCGCGTGGTTCGCGCCACCACCCCCGAGCAGATCGCCACCCACGCCGCAGAGGTGGCCCAGGCCAAGGAGAACCGCAAGGCCGCGCTGGAGAAGATCCAGAAGGCCATCGAGAACCCGGAGACCCTGGAGGACTTCGAGCTCCGGGCCAAACAGGAGGCCCCCGATCTCACCGCCGAGCAGCGCCGGCGGTGGGAGGAACTCAAGGCCGACGCCCAGCGCCAGGCCACCGGCGCGAAGGCTCCCACACCGGCGGCCAGCATGGACGGCCTGGACCTGGAACTCCACGATACAAAGCACACCAAGACCGGCGAGACGCTCCACGTCGTCACCATCAGCCAGCGGGTGGACCGCAGCATCTACGAGCAGCTCCTGGCCAAGGCCAAGGGCCTGGGCGGGTGGTACAGCTCCTACCGCGGGAACGGAGCCATCCCGGGCTTCACCTTCAAGACCCCAGAGGCCGCCAAGGCATTTATGGGGCAAACCAGCGAGGAGGGCGCCATAGCCCCGGTCCCCGCCGCTGAGGAGCGCCAGGCCGTCCGCCAGGAGAAGGTGAGCAGCAAGCTCCGGGACATGGCCGAGAAGATGAAGGAACAGGCCGAGGGCTCCCTAGTCCAGGACCGCCGCACCGGCACCCACCGCCAGGCCCGAATGGCCGCCAGCGCCGAAGCCGTAGCCCATGGCCAGATCGCCATGGCCAACACCATGACCAACCTGGCCGCCGCCATCGAAGAGGGGAAGGCCAAGCACTTGGCCGGACTCACCACCAGGACCCAGATCGAGACCCTGAACAGCATCCTCAGCCAGGCCATCCGTGAACACCAGAGGGCCCAGGGCCTCAGCTACGCCCAGAAGCAGGCCGAGGAAGGCCGCGCCGCCAATCAGGAGGACGTGGACCACGCCGAATACCCCTACCCGGAAATCTGGGATCACATCTTCGGGAACATCACACGGGAAGCCACGCACGTCCCAGGGACAAAACGAGCCCTTGCCCGGCTCGCCACCGCGCTCCATGGCAAGGAGCACATCAAGCTGGACACCCCGGACCTCATCGAGGCCGGGACCACCCTGGCCCAGAAGATCGGGAACACATCCATCGGGAAGCGCCTCAAGGATCTCCTCACCCGCTACACCCGCCTCCAGGCCGCCAGGATCCAAAGCCCTGAGCAGCTCCGGGCTGCCCTGCGCGAGTACCTGGTCTACAAGTCCATGGCCCCGGGCGCGGACCCCATCAAGACTGCCGAGCGCTCCCTCATCGGCGCCAAGATCCCAGGCTACTTCCCAACCCCCTCGGCCCTGGCCCAGGAGGTGGTGGACAAGGCCGACATCGCCCCCGGCATGAAGATCCTGGAGCCCTCCGCCGGCAAGGGGAGCCTCATCGACGCCATCCACGAGGCCTACGGCAAGGACGCCGTGGAGGTGGAGGCCATCGAGCCCGTCTCCAGCCTTCGGACCATCCTGGAGGCCAAGGGCCACAAGCTGGTGGGCCGGGACATCATGGAGCATGAGGCCCTGGAAGGGTACGACCGCGTGGTGATGAACCCACCCTTCGAGAACGGCCAGGACATGGAACACGTCCGGAAGGCCTTTGAACTCCTGAAGCCAGGCGGCCGCCTGGTGGCCATCACCTCTCCGGCCCCCTTCTTCCACCAGAGCAAGAAGGCCCAAGCCTTCCGCGAATGGTTCGATAGCCTGGGCGGAGTCCAGGAGAAGAACCCCGACGGCAGTTTCAAGGCGAGCGACAACCCCACAGGCGTTGCCACCCACACCCTCATCATCGACAAGCCCGCGGCCTAGCCGCCACCCTCCAAGGAGCCCCATGACCACCGAAGCCAAAGGCCTTCCCGGCGAAGAGGCCGCCCTGCACGAGCGGACCGCCTGCGGGGCGCACAAGGACGGGTCCTTCTACCTCCGTGCTTGCGACGAGGAGGACGCGGGCCACATCGAGGCCGCCGGCAAGAAGCATGGCATCAGCATGGAGAAGCGCAGCGCCGAGGCCGAGCACCACGGCCGCAAAGGCGTTTACCCCCACTTCCACAGCAAGGACGCCGCAGGCCTCAAGAAGGTGCTGGAGAGCCTGAAGCCCGAAGGGGAGGCCCAGGAGGAAGGCACTGACACCCCCACAGATACCCACGATGGCGGCAAGCACATCCACCTCCACCTTCACGAAGGCGAAGGCCGGGAAGTGAAGAAGAGCCACATCGCCGACTACGCACAGACGCGAGGCGGGAAGTTGGTCCAAGTTCGCAGCCACGAGCGGCACCCCATCGACCACCAACTCCGGCACATCTTCGAGTCGATCCGAAAGGGCCATCGCGCACGGGCCGAGGGCCGAATCCTGACCCACGAGGAGGTCAAAAAGCACCTCTCCCGCTTTGACGAGTCTCCCCGCCAGACCACCGTTGACGAAGCGATTCATGACGCCGAGAAGAAGGACGGTCTCAGCCACGAGGAGACTGGGGCACGGTACAGCGAGGCGGCCAATCGGGCAGAGGGTCTAAGCCAGGCCAACTACGAAGGGGTGCCCAAGGCCGAGGACGAATACGCTGCCCACGAGGCCCATACCGAAGCCGCCAAGCGGGCGCGGGAACACGCCGAGGCCTTGGGGGACGGGAAGGAGCAGCATGGCGGCACCGCGTCCGACTACCACAAGGCCGCCGCCGACCATGACAAAGCCGCGGCCTGGCACAAGTACCTGGGTGACGCGAAGATGAAGGGCCGCCCCGTGAAGAAGTCCTTGGATCCAGCCCAGGCTGACGCCTTGGCCGAGGTCTTGGGAGCCGCCCAGCGATGGAACGCCGAAAGCAGCAACCCCCGCTCCATCACCAAGGCCCTGGGCGAGATGGACGAAGCCCAGAAGGCCTTGGACGCCATCTTTCAGGCCGCCCAGACCGGGCTCGACCACGGCACCGTGCTTGACGCCATCAACCTCGCCACCGGCGGCGCCGCCAAGTTCCATTCGGCGGTGGACGAACTCCTGAAACAGAAACCAAGCGCCATGCCGTGAACCCAACTGATCCATGAAATGGCCCGGGTTTCCGGGCCATTTTTGCGTCTGAACTACTAATTTTGACTTCTGTTAGAAGCAAATTAGCAGTTCCACTCCAGCCCCGGGATCCCGCGCCACGAGGTGACGGCAAGGGCTAGAGACCGTCCACGCTTCCTCCGGCTTCGACCCTGGACCCATGGACGGCCTTCTCTTCCGCGACCCCTCTGGGGAGGTTCTACCTCTGGAGGTGGTGGGCTGGGACGAGCTTGACCTCCGCGAGATCACGAAGGGAGGCGACGCCGCTCCGCCAGGCGCCCGCTGGATCACCGTCCACCCCCATGGGAGCGATGGGCCCGGCCGCCCCGTCCTCATCCGCGAGGTGAAGGGCAGCCACGGCGTCTTCCACATCGTCGGCGGCGCCTCCGGCAAGCTGAACGGCCTCCGCCTCCAGAACGTGAAGAGCCCCGAGGAATACAAGGCCGCCGCGAAGGATCGCGCCAAGGAACTCAAGGCCAAGCGCAAGGAAGCGGAGAAGAGCCTCACGCCCGAAGAGCGCGAGAGCCGCAAGCTGGACAAGCAGGCCGCGCATTCAGCCGTGAAGGACGCGGAGAAGCGCCTCATCGAGGCCACCCTCAAGGCCAAGGGCCTGGATCCGGCACAGGCCGAACTGGACACCGACAACAACCTGGCGCGGGTAAAACATCACCGGGCCCTGCTCTCCGAGGCCATGAAGAGCGCCGCCCAGGCGGAGAAGTCCCTGGTGCTGGACGCCCAGGCCCGCATGGAGGCCGGCCTTGAGACCGTGGGCGGCGACCAGCAGCTTGACGCGGATACCGTGCTCACCACCAAGGACGTGGAGGCCGGCGCCGGCTACCAGCGTGGCCTGAAACAGAAGGCCGAGGAGGCCGGGCTCACCCAGCAGGGGCTGGCCGACACTGCGGCCGAGCTTCGGGAGCAGGCCGCCAAGAACCGCGTGGAGGCGGGCGACTTCACCGACTACCACACCAAACTCGGGGGCGGGGATCCCGTCCTCGGCATCCAGATCGTCGGCGCCCGCATGGGCGAGCTGAACCGCCAGGCCCACCAGCAGGCGAAGGCCGCCCAGGGCCACGCCACCCAGAACACCCGCGAGGCCATGAAAGCGGCGGCCACCGACAACCAGGCCCTGGCCGAGATCCTTGCTGCCCGGAAAGCCTTGCGGGAGGCCCTGAAGGGGGCCAAGCAGGGCAAGCCCCCCATCTTCGCCAAGGCCTTCCAGGCTCACCTGGAAGAGCTCACCGATGGAGCAATCCAGGACATCGAGGACCAACTCCGCACCGAACGGTTCCAGGGGTTCCTGGATGAGGTGGAGAAATCCTTCCCCGAGCCCACGAGCACCATCGACCCGGACCACATCCCCGAGGATGGGCTCCACGCCAGCCGCCACACCGGCGCCTTCGACGCCCTCCACGAGATCGGCCTGGGCGTCATGGGCCAGGGCGCCATCAGCCGCGAGGCCGTGGAAGTCCTGGGGCCGGATGGCGCCGCCACCATCCTGGCCCGCGCCCTCAAGAGCGGCTACACCCACGAGGAGCAGGCCGAAATCCTGGAGGCCCTTGAAGGCGTCCACCAGGACGAGCAGGAGAAGGATCTCCCCCAGGCCATGGCCTATGCCTCTCAGCTTCGGGACGAGGCGGCCAAGGTCGGGGAAGAACTGGCCGAGAATGCCAAGGATCTGGCCATCGCCGCCGAGATGCAGCGCAACAAGGTGGCCTTGCTCAAGGAAGCCCGGCGCACCGTGGGCGCGATGCTGGGGCGCATGGAGGCCCGGGCGGCCCTCATCGCCGCCATGCAGGGCGCCCCCAGCGACCGCCTGACGGTCCCCATCGGGAAGAACCGGGAGACCGCCATCCAGGCCGCCTACGCCCTGGGCCTGGAGAATGGGGACTACCACCTGGACCAGGACCGGGGCGAGGTGCTCCTCCATCTCACCGGCCAAGGGCAGAATCGCCTCATTCGCCCCGTAGACCAGGCTGCCCTCGCCGAGCGCGAGACGGCCATGGCCATCAAGCGCGGCGACCTTGACGAGGACGGCTGGATCCCCAAGGGGTTCACCCGCCGCACCGCCCTCCGGAGCGATGACCCACTCCTGGAGCCCCCCATGTTCCGCCAGCCGTTCCAGGTGGCCCCCGATGCCACGCCGGAGCAGCTCCAGGAATCCATCGAGGACTACATCGGGGCCCGCTACGCAGACGGCGACCGCGCCACGGACATCCTCCAGAGCCTCAACAACGCCAGCCGGTTGGATTCTGTTCCGGAGCCCCTCTGGGAGACCTACCAGGAGAAGGTCCGCCAGGCCCTGCCCCTCCGAGAGGCCGTCCTAGACGCCGAGGGAAACCAGGCCTTCGACGTGGACGAGGACAGCGACGAGCAGCTCCCCCGCACCCGTGCCGCCAAGGCCGAGACCATCGACCGGGCCGCCCAGGCCATGGCCGAGCGCTACTTCGAGCGCAAGGGCCTCCGGGGCGACCTAGCCTTCTACCGTCAGGGCATCGACCCGGATAGCGATGCCTTCCGAGAGAGCGCCCACCGGGCCCTGGCCAAGAACCCGCGGGCCTCCGCGGCCTTCACCCCTGTCGGAGAGCTCACCAGCGACCAGCAGCGGGACCTGCGGGAGCACTTTTACGAGAGTCTGGCCCAGCAGAGCGCCAAGAAGGAGACCCGGGCCCAGAACAACGAGGCCGCCGCTAAGGATGCGGCCGGGCCGGAGCCCCCGGAGTACGAGCTCGATATGTTCGGGGAGCAAAGCCACACCCCGGAATGGCTGGAATGGCACGAGCGCGTCCAGACAAACCTGGCCGCCGAGCAGGGCCAGGCCGAGGGCGCCGCGCCAGCCGAGGACCCGGAAACGCCATGGGCCCGCTTCGTGGAGACCATGGGCGGGCTCAAGGACGCCCAGAGGGCCGTCCAGGACCACATGGCCAGCGAGTTCCTCGGGAACTTCGCCGAGAGCTACCAGAACGCCACGGGCCAGAAATTCAAACAGGGCCAGGCCAAGGTCCATATGGCCGACAAGTTCATCAAGGCCACCGGGACTGCGGAGCAGAAGGCCCAGGCCCGGGCCGAGCGCCAGGCAGAGGTGGAAGCCAACCGTGGGCGCGGACCTGGCGGGAAGTTCAAAGAGGGCTCCATCAATGCCCGCATTGAGGAGAAGCGCCAGCGCGGCGCCACGGCCGAGGCCGAGGCCGGTGGACTCTTCGATCTGGGCGACTTCACCCAGGCCCCTGCCCCGGCCCCCGAGGAGGCCCAAAAACCCTTTGCCCTGGCCCCGGGCTACCGCCTGAGCTTCGGCCCCCGACTGGAGGCCCAGCTCCGCCAGGCCCTGCCTGCGGCCGCCGCCATGATGCAGGGGCAGAAGAAGGCCGTCGCCCTCAAGTCCAACCTCAACATGAGCGGGCGATTCATCGCCCAACAGCGCGGCATCAAGGCCATCACCCACTTGCACCGGATCGGCCTTTTCTACGGGGCCGGGAGCGGCAAGACGAGCGTGGTGCAGGGCGCCCATGCCGAGCTTCACGCCGCCGGCAAGGTCCAGAAGGCGATCTACGCAGTCCCCTCCGCCGTCCAAGCCCAGTTCGGGGCCGAGGCGGCCATGTTCATCGACCCGAGCTCTGGCCTCCACATCCACGCCAAGCCGGGCGAGACATTCGAGGAACGGATCCGCACCTACCAGGCCCCCGACATCCACGGCGTCGTCGTCACCCACCAGGCCCTGCGGGACGACACCCTGAAGGTGCTCGGCCAGCATGTCGGTAAGGAGGGCGAGGCCCTAAAAGCCTGGGTCCACGGCGCCAAGCGCCAGGAGCTGGCCCAGGCCGTCAAGGACGCCTGGGGCAAGGCCAGCGTGAACTACCAGGCCCTTTTCCTGGACGAGGGGCACAACGCCCTGAACCGGGCTGGGAAGGAGGACAGCACCCTCGCCAAGATCATCGACGCAGTTGGCGACACCTCCACCTACTACGCCGGCGCCACCGGCGACCCCATCAAGAACGACCCCTCTGAAGCCTACGACTGGCTCACGAAGATCGACCCCCGGCGCTACCCGCCCGAGGGCCGCGACGAGTTCATGCGGCGCTTCGGGGGCAACACGGCCGCCACCCGGCGCAGCCTCAAGGCCGAGCTGGCCCGCTATTACTTCGCCGAGCGCGTGGACCCCGGAGTTCAGGCCCACCACGAAATCGTGAAGGCCAAGGTCACGCCAGAGCAGCAGCAGACCCTGGCGGCGCTGGACGCGAACATGAACCGCCTCCGCACCGCCAGGACCCCGGAGGAGGTGCTGGAGCGGGCCAAGGCCTTCGCGCCCGAGGCCTTCGAGGGCAAGGACGGGATGGAGCCGCAGGCCATCGCCGACAGCGTGAAGAAGGCCGTGGGCACCTTCAAGGAAGCGGCCTACAACCGGATCCTCAACTGCGATCCCAAGGGCGGCAAGGTCCAGGAGACCGTGGCCCAAGCCAAGGCCTCCATCGCAGACGGCCGCCCTCCCATCATCTTCGCCCGCAACCTGGCAGCCGTGGAGGCCATCCACCAGGCCATGGAGGCGGCCGGAATCCATGTCACGACCCTCACCGGCAAGCACAGCGCCGCGGAGAAGGCCGAGCGCATCAAGACCTTCCAGCCCACGAACTGGAACCACCCCGATCCGGCCCAGCGGGCCAAGCCGGGCGCGGAGGCCATCGTCATGTCCGACGCAGGAGCCACGGGCATCAACCTCCAGAGGGGCGCGGACGTGATCCACCACGACATCCCCCAGACCCACATGACCCACAGCCAGCGCACCGCCCGGGCCCACCGGCTGGGCCAGACCCGGGACGTGCGGGTGAAGACCATCGCCGCCGACCACGCCTTCGACCAGAACAACCTCCAGCGCCTGAAGCGCAAGGAGGCCTTGGCCGGGATCTTCAAGAGCCCCGAGGGCTTCCTGGACGACTCCGGCATCGCCGAGCGCATGAGGGCCCTGCGCCAGCGCCGCCTTTCCACCCAAACCACCGCCGCCTAAAGGAGCGAGACCATGACCCTTTCCGTCACCGTCGCCACGAAGAACGCCCAGCTCAATGCCTATGGGGCGAACTTCAATTCCGGACTCCTGAAAATCTACGCCGGCACCGTTCCTGCCGATGCGGATGCCGCGCTCACGAGCCAAACACTGCTGGGCACGCAGACCATGGGCGCCACCGCCTTCGCGGCTGCGGCAGCCGGCTCCATGTCGGCGAACCCCATCACCCAGGGCAACGCCGTGGCCACCGGAACCGCCAGCTTTTACCGCGCTTACAAGGGCGACGGCACCACGGTCATCGAGCAGGGCACGGTCGGCACCTCTGGCGCTGATCTGAACCTCAACACCACAAGCATCGTGAACGGCGGCCCCATCCAGATCACGTCTTTCGTCCGGAACATGTAGGCCCACCAATGCCTACGCCTTCCTTCACCTTCGTCACCGTCGCAGCCGCCACATCCGGCCTCAAGATGGATGTGGCCGAGCTGGTCAACGGCCCAAACACCGTCGAGCGCCAGGTGGTCGTCTTCGGCGACCCTTCCACCGCTGCGGCCGTGGCAGGCGTGATGAACTCCGCACCGACAGGGACGGAGTATGGCGTGGTGGTCCGGAACATCCCAAGCGGCCAGCAGCCCATCATCGGGGTGCAGGACGCCCGGGTGACGGGGGCCATCACCACGGCCACCGGAACCGTGCTGGCGGCCATGACCAACCGGAATGTGGCCACCTTCACGGTCTGGGGCACCTACGCCGGGGTGACGTACATCTTCGAGGCCTCGGATGACGGCGGCACCACCTGGTTCACGGTCCAAGCGGTGAACAACGCCACGGGACAGGTCGGATCCACTTGGACCCCAGGCACCAACGCCAGCGCCTCCTACGACATGGTGGTGGGCGGATTCACGCATGTCCGCCTACGCGCGACCGCCTGGACCAGCGGCACCATGAACGTGGGCATCACCGCCCAGGTCTTCGCCTACGAACCTGCTGGTGCCGTACTGGCCCAGGGCACGGCTGCCTCTGGTTCGCCTGCCCTGGGGAATCCCGTGCTGATGGCGGGCCTGGAGGGCGCGAATGCGCGGGCGCTGACGATGAAAGCCGCCAGCACCGCCGCGGCTGCTGCGGACCCCGCCGCGGTGGTGGCCCTGAGCCCCAACTCACCCATCACGCTGACCACGCCCACCGCCCATACACTGAACAGCGCCGCCACCACCAACGCCACCAGCGTGAAGGCCAGCGCGGGAACGCTCTACGGCATCGCCGTGAGCAACGTCTCCGCCAGCACGCGGTATTTCAAGCTCTACAACAAGGCCAGCGCCCCGACCGTGGGCACCGATACCCCGGTGCTCGTCATTCCCATTGCCGCGGGCGGCGTCGCAAACTTTCCCCTTGGAACCCTGGGGCTTCGCTTTGGGACCGGTCTCGCCTACGCGATCACGGGGGCTGCGGCCGACACGGACACCACCGCCATCGCCGCCGGCGATTGCAAGGTGTTCTTGAGCTACCTGTAAGGCGCCACGGTGCTCCTCACCCTGCAAACCCAGGCATTCTTCGGCACCTCCTCGGCTAGCCTCGGCCTGGGCGGAAGCGCGGCGGGAGCCCATGGGGAGACAGGTAGCAGCACAATCGCCTTGGCCCTCAGCGGCAGCTCCGGTGGAAGCCAAGGGGTTGCGGGGGCGGCCACGGGGGCCATCTTGGTGGCCGGGAACGCCTCCGGAAGCCACGGAACCACTGGAACCTCTTCCAGCGTCCTCGCCATCACCGGAGCCGCCTCCGGGGCCCAAGCTGAGAGCGGGAGTTCCTCTTCCACCCTCGCCCTTGCGGGCAGCGGAACCGGCACCCATGGCGTGGCCGGGCCAAACACCGCCCTCCTTCCCCTTGCAGGTACCGCAGCAGGCCTCCAGGCCATCGCCGGGTCCAGTTCGGCCACTCTGGCCATCGGAGGGGCTGCTACCGGAACCCTGGGGACCTCCGGGAACTCTTCCCGACCGCTGGTGCTCGGCGGTGCTGCCGCAGGAGCCCAAGCAGAAACCGGGGGCAGTTCCGCGTCGATGCCCTCCCTCACGGGCTCCGGGTTTGGGGCCCATGGCGCCGTGGGGACTTCGACCGCCACCCTTTCCCTCTCAGGCTCTGCCGCGGGTGTCATCGTCACAGCCGGGGCCAGCCTCGGAGCCCTCGCCCTGCTGGGTTCGGCCTCGGGGGCCCAGGGCGCAACGGGAACCTCCACCAAGACCATCGCCCTCAGCGGGGCCGCCACGGGGACTCAGGGCCTTTCAGGCTCCAGTAATCTGGCCCTGAGCATGGCATGGGCAGCCCTAGGCGCTCATGGCACTACGGCCACCAGTACCGCCTCCCTGAGCCTTGGAGGAGCCATCGCGGCCCTTCAAGGCGAGACAGGTGCCTCCTCCGGCGCCTTGAGCCTCGGCGGGGCCACCTTGGGCACCCACGGGGCCTCTGGCACAGCCTCCAGCAGCCTCCAGATTCTTGGGACAGCTTCGGGGCAGGCACTGGGGCTGGCGGACATCGGCACCTCAACAGCAGCATTGCCCTTCCAAGGGAGCGCCACCGGCACCCACGGCACGGACGGAGGGTCCTCGGCTGCGCTTTCCCTCTTCGGAACCAGCAGCGGGCACCATGGGGAGGCGGGGGCCAGCACCGCAGTTCTCTCGCTTTCAGGGGCTGGCATTGGCCTTCATGGAGCCACCGGATCAGTCCTCGGTGGCCTCCACCTTCAGGGCTCCGCCACAGGTGCGCATGGCGCCGCCGGAACCAGCAGCGCCGGGCTGATCATCCAGGCTCTTGGAGCCGGGGGCCACGGGGTCACAGGGGCCAGCTCAGGCCCCCTGACGCCCATGGGCTATGCCGAGGGGTTCGCCTTCGCTCCCACTTCCCACGCGGACCCAATCAGAACCAGCACCATCCCCGCCGAGACCAGGGCCGCGAGGGTCGCTCCCGACCTGCGCACGGCGGCAGTGCAAAAAGAGGAGAGGCGCACGGCCATCCCGGCCGAGGTCCGCGTCCAGACCGTTCACGCCGAGCCCCGGAGGATCGCTTGAGCATCGCCGCCTATCTGAAAGCCCCGGGGGCCACGCTGGACTTCGGCAACGACTGGGGCTCCTGGCTCCACGCCGGCGAGACCATCACCGCCAGCACCTGGGCGGCGAGCGGCACCGGGCTCATCGTGGCCGGCTCCAGCGTGGCCAGCGGCACCGCCATCGCATGGCTGTCCGGCGGCACCGTGGGCACCACCTACACCGTCGCCAACCGCATCACCACCTCCCAGGGTCGCACCGACGAGCGCACTTTTACGGTCC
This sequence comes from uncultured Solibacteraceae bacterium, assembly GCA_964434895.1. Lineage (GTDB taxonomy): Bacteria > Acidobacteriota > Holophagae > Holophagales > Holophagaceae > CAYSXG01. The sequence goes on from CAYSXG010000001.1 coordinate 61,394, forward strand.
AGGTGGTGGCCCGGTGAGCGATCCCTCCCAGGCCTTCGCCCGCGAGGTGCTCAAGAACCTCCACCGCATTCACGGCCACCCCTTCCACCTTCACGGGGAGACCTTCTGGCGGGAGGAACACTGGGCCCAGCGGCCCGAACACGGGGGTGCCCCAACAAACTCGACACCAGCCGCCATTTCTCGGGGAGCCCCGTCCCTGTTGATGTCTGAGCAAGGGTGTTCCATAAACGAGGGATTGCGTGACACCCAGGGAAGCGGCTCTGATGAGGCTGTTTCGCGTCCTGTAACCCGTCACAAATTCAAGGTCACAGGAACGGTGCTGCGTGTCCGGGAGAAATGGCGGCTCATTGCACGTTTGTTGGGGTTACCCGAACACGGGGTCCAGGTTGAGAAGGGGCCAGGGGGCTGCGGGCGCCGCTGGACTCCCGAAGAAGAGAAGCGCTGGCGGAATCACCGCATCATGGCCAACCCCGAGGTCTACCGGCTCACGGGCGCAGCATCCGCCCCCATCAAGGCCGACTGTCTGGCCCTTTTCGAGAAGCGGGAGCGCAAGGACATCCAGATTTTCAGGAGCCCCGCCGACATTCAGGCCGCCGTGGACGAGGTGCTCACGCGGCCCGCGCTCATCCACCAAGCCACCAAGGACGAATGGTGGGCCGTGGTGCGCCATTCCGATGGCCTCATCAAACTTGTGGCCATCGACTTGACCTCGCCAACGCGGCAGTACCAAGTCCGCAGCGTCCACCTGATCGACCCAGGCCAACTCGAATACCAAAGGCGCCCTGAGCGGGATGTGCTCAAGGCGCTTGAAGCGACTGACGGGCCCGCCGTTAACCTCGGGGTTCTGGGATGCAGGGGATGAACCACGCAGCACGACCCAGGTACTCGGATCTCCGTGCCTCACGGTCACGGATCGTCGTCAGCACCCCCAGCATGGAGCGAGAAATCACATGGCGCAAGACCCTTTAGCCCCGGCCCGCCGCCTACTGGCCGAACTGGACGCGGAGACGCGCCAGGCGGAAGCCCACCTCCAGGCCCTCGTGAAGGAGGGCGGCGACCACTTCCGCCAGGTCCACCAGGACGCCCTGCCCCACCTCACACCCGACAATGTGGAGACCTGGAGCGCCCAAGCCGGGGCCCTGGCCTCCCTGGAGGATCTGCATGGGTAAGACCCTGCCCCACGACACCTTCAAGGCCCAACTCATCGCCGAGTTCCAGCGCCTGACCGTCAAGCTGGGCCGCATCCCCACCCGCCGGGAATTCCGGGAGATGGCAGCACCCATCGGACGCACCTTCGAGCGGGCCTTCCTTTCCTGGAAGGACTTCGTGGCCGAGGCTGAGGCCTGCCTGCCCGCAGCTCCGGCGCGTCCCGCCGACGCGCCCTTAGACCTCGCCCTCGCCAAGGACGAGGTGCGGGCCCTCCGTGCCCAGCTCCAGGCCCGCTCCAAGGAGGAACTCTCCGAAAAAATGGTCCGCCGGGAAATCTTCAAGCTGGCCGAGGCCTCCCCCGAACCGCCGGCGTGGCTCCTGGCCCACAAGAAGGGCAAGAGCGCCCCCGGCGTCCCCACCCTCTTCTCCAGCGACTGGCACTGGGGCGAGGTCGTGGACGGCCGCCAGGTGGGTGACGTGAACCGCTACGACCTGGAGGTGGCCCAGCAGCGGGCCCGGACCATGATCGAGACGGCCATCGACCTCCTAACCCGGCACATGGCCAACCCGGACTACCCCGGCATCGTCTTCGCCCTGGGCGGCGACATGGTGAGCGGCGACATCCACGAGGAGCTCATGGCCACCAACCAGGCCGAAATGATGCCCATTTTCGTGGACCTCTTCGGGGTGCTCATCTGGTGCATCGACCGCCTGTCCGACGCCTTCGGACACGTCTTCGTGCCATGCGTCAGCGGCAACCACGGCCGCATGACCCACAAGATTCGAGCGAAGGGACGGAACTTCACCAACTTCGACTGGTTGCTCTACACCCTTCTGGAGAAGCACTACATCGCCAAGAAGGATAAGCGGGTGCAGTTCTTCATCCCGGACGGCCCTGACGCCCTCTTCCGCATTTACGGCCACCGCTACCTGCTCACCCACGGCGATCAGTTCAGAGGTGGTGACGGGATGGTCGGGGCTCTAGGGCCTCTTGTGCGAGGCGATCATAAGAAGCGCGGACGCAATGCCCAGGTCAACATGGCCTACGACACGATGCTTTGCGGTCACTGGCACCAGCTCATCCAGCTAAAGCGCCTCATCGTGAACGGCAGCCTCAAGGGTTACGACGAATACGCCTACAGCAACAACTTCGGATTCGAGCGCCCCCAGCAGGCCCTCTGGATCACCCACCCAGACCACGGCATTACCTTCTCCATGCCGGTCCACGCCGAACACCACCAGGCCCGGGAAACGACACCCTGGGTCTCCTTCCAGCAGGCAAGCGCGTGAGCCAACACGAATCTATCCTCTTGGAGGCCGAGGGCCTCATCAACGGCGACCGCCAGGCTTCCTACGGCACCCCCGAGGCCAACTTCGCCCGCTGGGCCAAACTCTGCCAGGCCGTGGGCATTCTGCTCACCCCGTCCGAACTGGCCATGGTCATGGCCCTCGGGAAGATCGCCCGCGAGGCCAACCGGCACAAGCGGGACAACACCGTGGACGGCGCCGCCTATCTGGACATCTACGAACGCCTGAAGACCATCGAACTCAGCCCGGAGGCCTGACATGGCCTGGGCGATCATGCAGCACCACGAGGAGGAGTGGGCCATCCTCGAAATCCAGGGGATCGACGCCCGCCAGCGTTTCTTCTCTACCAGCTACGGGGACGCCCTGCTCCTAGTCCAGGCCCTGGAAACCCAGGCCCTCCTTGAGAGCGGCTTGCCGGTGGGTGCGGCGCAGCCAACTCCAGCCCGGCTCGACCCCAAGGCGAAACCTCGGGCCTTCCGACGAAGCGCATAAAAAAGGGCCCCAAAAGGGGCCCTTCGCTTCTACGCCGGGACACCCCAGGGAAGCCTCCGCATTCGTAGCTGCGGATCTTGGTGGCGGGGGCCGGACTTGAACCGGCAGCCTTGGGCGTATGAGACCCCTGCTCTGCCATTGAGCTACCCCGCATCAGGTTTTCAAAGAGGCCGTGGAGATCCCGAGAACCCCCACGGCCCCGGAACAGCCGAGAGGCTTACTTCGTCTCGGGGGTGCCGAGGTTGAAGCCGATCTGGGTGGCGGCGCTGCCGGTCACCTGAATGGCCTGGATGGCCGTGAGGTTGCCATCGGTGACGCTGATCTGGGCCGTGCCCAGGGGGCCGACCGCAGCGATCTCGGCGCTCAGGCCATCGGCAGCAGGGGTCACGGTCAGGATGGACGGATCGGATGTCGTCCAGGTGGGGGTGCCGGAGACCTCCGCGGCATTGCCGGCGGCGTCCTTGAAGGACAGGGAAGCGGCGACCTTCTGAACATCGGTCAGCACGAAGAGGATGTCGGCCATGGTTGGCTCCTTGAGGGGGGTGAAAGACGCGGGTCCCGTAACGGGCCCGAGGGTGAAGGTCAGGGTTCTTGCGGGCTTCCGGCGGATGCAGAAGAGCCTCAAGAGCCAGGAGAGCAGCGCGTTCATGGGGACTCCGGGATCAGGCAGGACTGGAACCACCACGGGCCGGGGTCGCGGTCTCGCCGGCCCCGCTCAGGCAGAGCCGAGGAGCGCTCCATCAGGAGTCCGCGGTCGCCTGCCTTCGGCATCCCCCGAGGGATCGAACCCGCGGTGATCTTGGCGCTGCGGGGCATGGGCCTCGCAACTTGAACGGTGGGATCCACGGCCCGACAAGGCCCGCTGGACCCCGTGCAAGGAGTTGGGCCAGTAGGCCAGCCCGGAACAGGCATGAGGCGAAGGTAAGACATTTTCCCCTCACGGTCAATTTCAAATTTGTTTGATCGCATATTTTTTTACCTTGAAGGGATTTTGATTCGTACATACCCTTGAAAAACACGAGGAGAGCCCTGCATGAAATCCCCCGAATCCACTGCGCTTTCCAGTCCTCCGGCCCATGGACCTTCATGGAGTTTGGCGGTCCCCAATGGAGATCGAGCGTGATCCCCGGAATCACCGTGGTCGTGGTGGCCAGCCTCCTCGCCCTGAACTTCGTGCTGGGCCTCTTTTTCATTGGAATGGCGATTCGCTTCGCCATTCTCCCGGGCCTGCGCGGCGCCAGCCTCCGCAACCGTTCCAGGGCCCTCAAGCAGGGCCGCAAACCTCGCCCGGCGTGGATCGCCTGGCTCATCCCGTGAGGTCCGCATGACCACCCTGAACGAACTCGTCGCAGGCAAGCAGCCCATGGC
>CAYSXG010000002.1:0-33429 GCA_964434895.1 uncultured Solibacteraceae bacterium
GGAGACCATCGAACGGTTCTTCGACGGGGCGGTGCTGGCGTCCTTCGCCACCCACCTCATCCTCGCGGTGGAAAGCCTCTGTTTCGTGGCCATCGCATGGGGCCTGCGTTGGCTGAAGGACCGGAATCCGTCCCCTGCGGCGAAGATCGGCGGGGCCATGATCGGCGTCCTGGGCCTAGACCTTTTCTGGCCCCGGATGCTTCCCACGGGGTGGGGCAGCAACTTGGCAGGGTTCCCCGTGCTCAACCGGGCCGCCGCCTTCATCGGGGGCTATGGGCTCGCGGTGTCCCAGTGGGCGGGCGCGGCCCCGGCGGTGTGTTTCATCGGACGTGTCTTCTGGGCACCTGCCGCGAAGCGGGGCCAGGAGGCCTTGGATTCCCTCAACCTCCTGGGCGCCGCGCTGGCCATCGCCCTGGGGCCGATGCTGCTTGGGTCGCTTCTTTGGTCGGCCTTGCCCAGAGGGGAGGTCAAGGCGCTGGATGTGCTCTACCTCCAGCCCAATTTCAGCCTCCGCACCCGGGTCCCGAATCGGGTCACCGCGCTTTGGGCGCAATCCAATGCTGCCCTGGTCGCCGCTGGCATCCCCAGGGACGGACGGGCCGCGCTGGTCCTGTGGCCGGAATCCTCCCTGGTGGGGTCCTACGAGGTGATGGACACCTCCCGACCCCTGGCCGACCCTGGAACCCTGGTCGCCTGGGCGGCTGGGGGGGTGGCATTCCCGGCGGAGGGGGCTCCCGCTACGGGGCAGTACAACTACACCTTCACCCGCTTCGAAGCCCCGGGCGCAGCCCCCCACGTCGTCATCCGCCAGGACCTTTTCCCCTGGGTGGAATCCGTCCCCGGCCCCACCTGGTTCCGGCGCCGGGTGGGGCGCTGGTTCCCTCAGCTTGAAGGCTACGAGCCGGGCATCCTGGGCAGGGACTCCGCCTACACGGTCCCTACCCCCGGGGGCCCCGTCCGCCTGAATTCGGTGATGTGCAGCGAGGCCCTCAGCCCCTACCGTGTGGCCCGGGGTGTCAGCGAGGCTGGGGGCGACCTCCTCCTCAACCCCTCGAACGACTACTGGCTGGGCGACACCGAGGGCACCACCTACGCCATGCGGGCCTCCGCGCTCCGCGCCGTGGAATGCGGGGTCCCCCTCTTGCGCCCTACCCAGACCGGGCGGTCCGGGGTGGCGAGGGAGGACGGGACCTGGGCCACCTGGGGCGGGAAGCTTCAGGCAGGGAAATTCCTCTACCCCATGACATGGCGGGTGATCGACACGCCCTGGCGCCACCTCTGGTATGTCCGGGCCTGGATCGCCCTGTTGTTCCTGATCGGGGGAGGCCTGGTCGCGTGGCCGTGGCTTAGGGCCCGCTTTCAGCCCTCATCAACCTGACCCAATCCACCATCGGGGCCGCCTAGCGTCGCCCCAGCAACCTGAAAAAGGAGAAACCATGGGCCTCTTTACCAAAGGCACCGCCACCGTCCGCCGCGCTTTCGCCATGGGACCCGTCCCGGAGCGGGATCGGGTCCAGGAAGGGCTGAACAAGGACCGCTTCCGTCCCTTCGGCGATGGCAGCGACGAAAAAACCTACGGCTGGGCCCACTGGGCCAACATCGAGAAGCCCGCCGCTCTGGATTCCTCAGAGATCGAGGACTGCTACGTGTTCGCCATGCGGGTGGACACCCGGAAGGTCCCGGGTAGCCTGCTCAAGATCCGGCTGAACAGTGAGATCGAGAAGCGGGGCTTCTTGGACAAGAAGGCCAGGGCCGCGCTCAAGGACGAGATCAAGGAAGAGCTGCTCCGGGAGATCGTCCCTACCCCGAAAGCAGTGGATGTGGCCTGGGACTTCAAGAAAGGTGTGGTCTACACAAGCGCCACCAGCCGGTCCGACTGGTCCGACCTGGCGGAGCTTTTCAGCAAGTCCTGGGGCCTCGACCTGATGCCCATGGATCCCGGGGGGCTCGCCGGGCACCTGGTGAAGCCGGTGCTGCACAGCGCCCTGAAGGAGATGGAACCCATCGACTTCAGCGAAGAGGCGAGCGGGTACGAAGGGAACAACTCCCTCAACTTCCTGGGCACCGAGTTCGCCGCGTGGCTCTGGCACCAGGCCACGGTCCATGGCGGGACCTCGGGACAGGACGGGGACGAGACAGCCCTCCTGATCGAAGACGCCATGCAGCTCATCTCCAGCCGAGGGGATGTCCAGGAGGCCACCCTGAAGAAGGGGAATCCCTCGGCCAGCGCCGCCGCCTTCGAGGCTCTGCGGGAGGGGATGCGGGTGGTGCGCATGAAGTTCTCCATGAACGCCGGGGAAAGCATCTGGATGGGCAGCCTGGTGACCCCCACCCTCGACATCAGCGGGCTCAAGATCCCCCTGCCGAAGGAGATGGTGGCCTACAGCCCTGCGCACATTGCCCAGGCTCGCCTGGAAGCCCTGATGGTGTTCTTCGGCGCCTTCGATCTGCGCTTCAAGGCCTTCCTGGATCAGCGGGTGGAAGACCCCGATGCCCTGTGCGGGGTCCTGAATGACTGGGTGATGGCTGGGGTCGAGGGACTCCCCGAAGAGGAAGGCGTGGGAGCTGACAACTAGAACAATCCCTCGGCTTTGAACTGCCTAAGATGAACGCATTCACGCCGAACAAGGAGATCACATGGAAGCCAGCCTGATTGAGGAGCTTGAGAGCGCCTTGAAAAACGAGGAGATCCGCTGTACCCAAGCAGCCCAGCCCACCAATCCGGTGGAGCGGAACGCGAAGGCGGAGGCGGATCTGGGAGCTTGCCTGGGCCGCTTCGAGGGCATTTTTGGGGAGGCGGCCCGCGACTTGCTCCAGGATGACCATGGCCTGGGGTCCTGGTCCCAGGAGAAGTTGCAGGTCCAGGCACCGCAGGAGCTGGTGGGACGGGGAGAAGCTTTCCACCTGCGCTTGGGGGAGGACCGGGGGATTCTGGTGCAGGTCAACCTGGCCAAGGACCTGGGGCTCTGGCTGTACGAGCCGGGATGGGCGCCTCTCCACCTGGCGCGGTCGCACCGCAGCTCCAGGAGCACCCAGCCGACCACAGCCGAGAACCTGGCCCTGCTGGTGGACGGCTTGAAGGAGATTCTCCAGCAGGCCCAGGTCCGGCAGGCTCTTTACGACGCCTGTCTGACGCGGCTTCAGGGCGGGGCCAAGGGCTTTCTCACCCGTGAGTTCGGCCCGGAGATCATGCAGGGAGCCTTCGTTTCCGACTTCGTGGAGATGGGCTCCGCCCTTCAGGCCTTCGCCCAGGAGGCGGTCGGGGAGGAGGGGTTCAAGGACCCCAGGCAGGAGGCCTTCTTGAGGTCGCTCATCCAGGAACCCCATACCTTGGTGGCCCTCAAGCATGGTGTGGTCGCCGAACCCTACCGGGCCCCCTGGATGCTGGTTCGGGTGCCCAAGGCGGGCCACACGAGGGAGGTCCTGGACCTGGGCCAGACCCTGGTGGCCACCGTCCTTCCTGTGCCGGGCGTCAAGAAGGGCCTTAACGGGGAAGGGGTCGGCGGAGTGGTTCGGGTTCCCGTGGGGCCGCTGGGGTTCTCCGTGGATCTGAAGGGCCTTGGGGCCAATGGGATCCTGTTGGAGCTTGCCGCCGCGCTGAAGGGCCTGCTGCTGGAAGTGTAAGGCGCAGGGGGAGGAAGGGGCCGAGCCAGACCCTGGTGCGGCCCCTGGTCTTTCTGGGGGCCTGGGAGGCCCCAACAACCCCGCTGAGGGCGAGGTGCAGGGAAGGGCAGGGCGGGAGGCCTGGATGCTGGCCTCAAAGGAGCCTGCCATGAGCACCGTTCTTCTGGACGAAACGCCCATCCCTGGAGCCATGCCTCACTCGGAGATCCCCCAGGCGGTCCTCGTCAACGGCAAGCCGTTTCAGTGGACGCCGGAGGGAGGCCTGGATCTCTCCGCAGCGGGGGAGATCATTTTCTTCGTGCGGAAGCTGGCCATGACCTACCTACCCCGCGTTCGAGGGCAGGCACTGACCTTGGACGACCTGATCCAGGAGGGGATGATCGGCGCAATGGTGGCCGCCCGTCGTTTTGACCCAGGACGGGGAGCCAAGTACCTGACCTACGCCGATTGGTGGATCCGGAAGTATCTCCAGGACGCGCTCCGCGAGGACGTGGTCAGCCTGAGCGTCCGGGATGCCCGGGCGGGGGTGCCAGCCTTTGTCCGTCTGGATGCCCCCGTCGGAGGCCATGGGGACGGCTACGCCTTCGTGGAGTCCAGGGGAGAGCTGGCCCAACCCGAGGCGGCCACCACCCTCGCGGAGGTCACCAGCTCGTTGAAGGCACTCCAGGAGGCACTGGAGGGTCTGGCTCCAATGGCGCGGGACATTCTTCGGCGGCGATTCGGCTTGGACGGCGTGGGACCTGAGATCCTGGAAAGCATCGGGCAATCCTACGGCCTCAGCCGGGAACGGATCCGCCAGCGCGAAGGAGCGGCCCTGCTCCAGTTGCGACGGCACATGCAGCGCCGTGGGCTCAAGGCGGAGCACCTTCGGGCGGCGAGCTGAGCTTTGGGGAAGGCCCCTGTGGTGAGGGGAGGCTAATCGCGGCCCACAATATAATTCGTGCATAATGCAAGAAATGGTTTTGAGCCGATGACGAGGATCTTGCGCCCAGGCGCCCGGGTGATCCTGGAGGGGGAAAGGGAAATGAACGCTGGCCGCCCATGCACCCTTCCGGGCCCCCTCGGCCTTCTTGCTGACGCCTTGGGAGGGGTGGAGGCCTTGTGCGAAGCCTTGGGGAATGTCTCCCCCTCCACGCCGTGGCGTTGGGCCCACGGGAAGGTGACGCCGGACCGCCCCACCCAGGTCCTTGTGGTGGATCTCTGTCGTCGGAACCGGATCGAACCTCCGGCCTGGCCCCGGAAAGGGAAGCGGCCTCGAAGCGTCAGCCTGATCCGTTCTACTACCGCCGTGGGGGCCTCCCCTGGGCCCCAGGATCCTTCAGACGGCCTGGGGACGCTGTGAGGCGGTCCAACGGATTGTGAACATGCGGCTGGCCAGCGCGTCGTAATGCCGCTCCGCCATGCCTGCGTGGAATGTCTTGGCAACTTGCTGGGCGGAAATGCTGGGATCTCCCTCGCGGAGGCCCTTCAAGGCTTCGCCCCGGGCGTCCACCGCCAAGGTGTGGGCCTGGAGGGCCCCCATGTGGGCAATTTCGTGAAGGGTTGACCGACAGAGATCGGCAGTGGCGGTGGCGGCCCAGGCCTGGCGGGTGGCCACCGCAGCGATGCGGGAGGCGAAGTCCGCGAATTCCATCGGCCGGAGGGCGGCGCGGGCATGGCGGTACATGGCGTGGATGTGGTGGCTAGGCCGGGCCAGGGAAGGATCCCGTTCCCTCATGACGAGGCTCGCCAGATAGTCCTGGTGGCTCGCCACAGCCTTCTGGTGGGCTAAGCAGGCTTCCAGGTGGTCCTGGAGTGTGGTCGTCTGGTTGGCCTCTAGGGTGGCCTGGTCCGCCGCGTGGGTGGCTTCCCGGGCCCGCATCTGGACGAGGTAGAGATCGGCCACGACCGCTCGCTCGTTGGCCTGGAAGGCCAGCACCTTGTCCGCGAGGAGGGTGCGGTGCCGGGTGTTGTCCTCCACGAGGGCCTCGGCGGCCAGGCGGGCGAAGGTGCTTTCGGGAAGGGGCACGGACGTGAACGTGGGCCCGTCCTCGATGGTGACCTCGCCACCCGCCCAGGTGACCACGGGGTCGGCGTTCGGTGATTCCACGATCTGAGGGCCGGGAGCGAACGGCTTCACGCGGCCCCAGAAGATGAGGGCAAGTTCTTCCACCGCAGGGATGGGGCGGAAGACCGGGGATTGCAGGGCGCTCAAGGCGAGGGGGATGGTCGTGGTCGCACTGGTCACAGCCCCTCCACGCGGCGTGGAACTACACGTCCCAGCGTACTTCCAAGTCCAATCAACTTCAATTTAAATCCATGGCAAAAGGTCCAAAAATCAAAACGAGCGCTTAAAGGGGTAGGGCAGTAGGATTAAACAGGCACCGGGGGCATCGTGGATGAGGGCAACTGGATAGAGCAGCCGGAGGCAAAGGGCCCTGAAGGGGCGCCGGGCAGCCATTCCATGTTCCTGAAGGCTGGACTCGTGCTGACCGTGGTGGGGCTCGCCCTGATGGATTACGCTGCCTGGGCAGCGTGGCGCGGAGCCCCCGGGGGTGGAGTCCGGATCGGTTTCCTGGTGGGGGTTGCCCTGGGCCAGCTTGGCGTGGCCGGAGTCACATCGTGGTACTTGGCCCGTTTCCAGGGAAGCGCCAGGAGTTGGGCCGTCCTGCGGCTCCTACTGCCAGTCCTGACGGCCGCGCTGCTGGGGACCGCCCTGGTCCGCCTTTCCGGCGGAACTGGGGCGCCCTTCCTGGTGCAGCTCCTGGCCGGGACACTCCTCGCCCTCATGAAGATGGGGTTTACGGCGGCCGGAGTGGTGCTCATCCTCCAGACGGCCAATGAAACCTACGTGCGCAGAAGGGTTCAGTAGCCGGGCGCTCGAAGAGGAAGTGGGGAATTTTACCCCTCGGTAGAGGGCGCCGTCTCCCCGGGGAAGCTCCTGCCGGGGAGCAGATGTACGCCGGGGACATCCTCATCGGGGTGGTACTCCATGAAGGTGCCATTCGTGAAGTGGACCCACATATCCCCGTACTGGTTGGCGTCCAAGGTGATGCTTTCGACCTCGTGGGGCCGGTCCTCGATGAGGACGACATCCCCCTTTTGGAGGGTTCGGGCTGGGACCGTAAGGGTCGGGTTCATGGCGTCTCCATTCGTAACCCGTGAATCCATCTCGTTGGCGGGCGGCCTTGGGGCCACGAGTTCCACCCTTGTGGCGCGAACCAAGCGGTCCTTGGGGTGGGTGTCTGTGTCGCCGAAGTTGAACCTGTTCCCGAGGTAGTATTCGCGGACCTCCTCAAGGGACCCATTGATCTCTGTCCGGAGCTTGTTCCCGTCCTCGAAGGTTACCTCTACGGTGATCCGGTTGGGAGGGGTGGAGGTCTTGAAGTCATCCACGCGGGCGGAAGGGGTCCCGGTGGGCCGTAACGGGTCGATTTGGCGGTTCGTGGAGGGGGCGGGGGACTCTCCACCCCTGACGGGCGCCCCTGCGCTTCCTGGCGCTGGGAGGGGCGATTTTGGGCCCTTCATGCTCATGGACGGCCTCCTGGAAGCCTCAGGTACCCATCGGCGTGGAGCCGTGGCTTGGTTTCGGTCTTCACTTCGTGGAGTTTGGCGGCGGTGAGGCTTTCATGGCGCTTGCCATCAGAGGTCTCCCACGGCGTGTCCGGGGTTTGGGAAGCGCCTTTTTCGAGACGGGTGTCCTGAACCCTTCCATAGGTCTCCACCAGGTTCCCGTCCAGGGCAAAGGCCTGCACGCCCCGCCCAAACTCGACCCAGGCGGCATCCTTGCGGATCTCGTCCCATGTGCGCAGGGCAGCATCCGCATGCCAGGCCGCCAGGCGCTGGTGGAGGGCCTCCATTTGGAGATGGCCTCTCTCGCCTGCGACGGATGCAGCCTTGGCCTGGGCCTGGGAGGCCGCCAGGTGCAGGCTGTGGACCTTGGGGACTCCCTTGGTGAGGGCGCGTTCGGTGGCGATCCGGGCGCTGGTGACGACTTCGAAGAGGTCCTCGAAGCCGACCTGGCGGTTGAGGATTCCGGCTGCGTTGTGCAGGGCCACGGTCACCGCCCTGGCATTGGCGGGGCCGATGGGGTCCACGTCCTGAACCGCCTTGGCGGCATTGGGGAATCCGTGGGCGGATAGGCAGTCCACCAGGTCGATGGAGGAGGACGGTACCGGGTGGGGTTCCAGAGCCCGCATCCGGGCGAGTTCCCGCTCCAGGGCTGCGATCCGGTCGCTGTGGGCCATGGATTCCGCGAAATGGTGGCTGCTGGCCACCGTGTTGTGCCGAGACTTCCTCTCCCGGGCGTACTCCAGGTCCGCCTCCACGTCGGCGCGGGTCCGGTGTTGAGCCGCCTCCTGGTCGATCTGGGCCGCGAAGGCGTAGGCGGGTTGGTTGAAGAGGTCCTGGGCGCTCACCAACGGGCCCTTTTCGCCCTTACGCCGGACGGATACGCAGTAGCCCGCGTGGTTGTAGCCGTGGTCGATGACCGGGACGGCGTTGATGTGCAGGCTCAAGGTGCCCTTGTGGAGGGTTGGGTGCATGGCCTGCTCGGAAGTGGACGGGTGCCAACCGAGGGTGCGCATGGCGTTCCGGAAGTTGATGACCCGGATGTCCACGAGGGTGTCCAGCACGTCCTGGAGGGCCGCTTGCTTCTTCGGATCGGCGAGGATGGCCTCGTAGCCGCCTGCCTCGGTGATGAGCCTAATCTCTCCATTTCCGAAGGGGCCACCTGCCATCGTTTCCTGCCATGCCGCCAGTTCCCCTGGGCTGACGGTCTTGGGGGGTGGCCCCACCAATGCGTCACAGGCCTCGATGGCATTTTCAAGGGTGGCATACCAAGCTCGCCCGACACCCTGGTCCTTCCCTTGGGGGGTCCCCGTGAAGCCCTTGGCGGTGAACACAACGTCGAACCCGGAACCCTCCGTCGGGCAAGGGATGACGTATCCGCGATTCTGAACGGATTGGGCGGCATGAAGGGGGACCCGGTCACCCCGGTCCAGGTCGGCCAGGAGTTGCGCCGCATAGCCTTGCGGCGGGAATTCCGGGGCGAAGTCCTCCGTCGTGGCTGAACTTGCGGGAGGTTTGGCCACGGATTCCACGCTCCTCCCGGCAGAGTCCACGGTGCGACTGGGCGCCCCTTCTTTCGAAGGCGTAGCCTGCGCGGGATGCCCGGAGGAAGGTGCCGTGGGACCCGGCTTAGGCGTCTTCATGAGGAACCTCTGCAAGCTTGCCCTGATGCGCGAGGAATCCCTCCAGGATCTCGATGTTTCGAGGCAGGGTGGATGCATTCCCGCAGTAGGGATGGAAGGTGTACTCGGGGAAGTTGAGGTCGTAATCCCCCAGCTTCCCTGCGCAGAAGACCTGGGAATCCCCAGCGTGTCCCCGGATGAAGAAGACGTGGTCCTTGGATTGCCGGATGTGGAATCGCCCCTTGGGCAGGGTCGGATCCTCCAGGGCTTCGTAGACGGCCTTCTGGAGCGCCTCATAGCGGTGTTCCAAGGCCTCTAGGTGGTGGTAGTCCGACATCACCTGGTCGAAAGGGGGATGCCCCTTGAGGTAGTCGGTGGTGAGCCTCGGGCTGTCCAACTGGGTGTGGTGGCCACTGCTCGGGTTGTTCTTGTAGCTCCAGTCCCAAAGGCTTCTCACCTCGTCCCGGAACGCTCCCGGGGAGGGGGCGACCACCAGGTAAACGTCTCCCTCGGTGTAACTGACCGTGGCCATGCGGTCCACCGAAGTCCAGATGCCGTAGTAGGGAGCGTCCTGCCAGGTATCGAACTGCTCCCAGCCCTTCAACCCGGTGTCGAAGGGATAGCGGCTCCCGCTCATATAGGGGTAGCCCCACTCCATGAGCTTGGCCTTAGCGTTTTCGTCGCTGTACACCTCGCAGCCGTTCTCCTTGAGGCGGTGCGGTCGGACGACTGACACCTCGGCGGCCGGGGTCGGCACGGGGCCGAAGTCGTCCACAGATGCGCTGGGGGAGGGCTGCTGAGGGATGGCGCTGACGGCCCGGCCAGGCCCCCCATCCTTGGCTGGCTCTGGGGTGGCAGGAGCCGAGGCCTCCTGGGGTTTGGGGGATGGGGATCCGGGGAATTTCGGGTGCATGGACATGGGGTCTCCTACTCCACGGACCAGGTGGTATCCCGGTCCCAGTTGGCGGCCCCGGCCATGCCGTTCAGCCAGGCGCCCTCCTCCTGTTCGATGGCGGAGCGGTCCATGGCGGCGTCATCTCCCTGGGAGAAGTAGGGGCTGAACCGCCTCCCGGTAGTGGTGGTGACCACGATGGCGACGTTGCCCATGCGGTCCTCCTCGGTCCTGACGGACTTGAAGTCTCCGGCATCGGCGGGCACGAGACCATGGTTCCTGGCGCGGCCGAAGGCCCCCCGCCAGGCCTCAGTGGCCTCCTGCCACCAGCGAGCCGATGCGGCCTCGCGTTCGAGGTCGGCCAGGGAACCAGCGGTGCCCTCGACCTTCACCAGGAGGTCTTCCGCAGCCTCCTTCAAGAGATCGTCGTAGTAGCCGCCGCCTTCATGAAAGTCGGCTTCTCCCGGGTCCTTCACCAGGAACTTCTCGCCCTTGAAGTCCTCCTCGCTCTGGTAGGAACAGCATCCCAGCCAGGTGCTCTCCCCTTCGAGTCCCGCGAAGGCGGCCACAACCTGCACGCGGCACCAGGCCCAGTCGTTGCCGTTGTTGAGCTGTTCGAGGATCGTTTCTTCGGCCTTGCGGTCCTCCTCGTCATCCCCGGACGCCAGGGCATTGCCCTCCACGGGGGTGTCCTCGGGCTCCATCCGGATTTTGAAATCCGCCAGCTTGAGCAGGGCTGCTAGGTGCCGGGAGCGGTCGGTAGGCATCACCAACGGGGCGGGGCCCACTTCGCTGAAGTCCTCGGAGGCGTTCAGCCGGTCCATGTCCTCCTGGGTGCGGCCCCAAGCCTTCATCGCCACAGCCTCGTCGCAGACGACGAATCGGTCGTGGCGGACCTTCAGAAGGAATCCTCCGCGCTCCTCGTGCTCATTTCGGGCAATGAACAGGTCGTCCGTGATGAAGCCGCAGAACGGCTCATCTGTCTCCGGGCGGGCCCAGGCGAGAATGGCGTCCTCGGGGTTGAGGTGGAATTCGGTGTGGGGGGCCTGGTATCCGAAGTCCTCGTGGTCGTCCTTCCAGGAAACCCCGCTCCCGAGCATTTCCATGCCGATGTCGAAGCCGAAGTCCTCGGCAATCTCGCTGGGGTCGTTGCCCTTGCGGTCGGCATCAGCGGCCTTCTGAAGGAGTTCCTCCAGGGTGCTGACGCCATTCATTTCGCACAGCGCCTGGGCGTCCCGGATGGCGCGGGCCAGGGACTCCTGGGAGGGGTCAGGGGCTTCCCGGTTGATGCGGGTTTGAGGCGCGAACTGGTAACCGGCCTCCTCCATGGCATCGGCCCAGGCCGAGGCGTAGTAGGCTTTGGCGATGGCACGAGTGGTCGTGGCCTCGACCGTGGGGGTGTTGTAGAAGAGAGGGCTCCACGCCTTTTCATGATGGGCCTGGGCTACCCCGTGCCTTTCGGCAGCCTCCTGGTGGCGGGATGCGAATTCGGGGAGGGCCTGTGCCTCGGCCGCCTGGCGGACCTCCTCGTGGTGGTAGGTGGCGAGCCGATGGGCGTCCATGGCGTGCAGGTGTGCAGCGGCCAAGGCCAAAGAAGGGGAGGTGGACTCCGCCTCCAGGGCCTTTACCGTTCGGGTGGACTCCTCGGCCAGGTGCGAGGCCCGGTAGGCCTGGACGTGCAGCACCTCGAACTCGGTGGCCACGACGAGCTTTCCCTCTCGAACGAGGCGAGGGCTGGGGTCCGCGCCTCCGTCATGGAAGCGGACACAGGTCCCTTCATCTTCACGGGAAAAATCGAAGGCCCCGGCCTCCCACACCACGGCGGGTCGAAGGCCGCCCGGAAGGGACGCTGTATCCACCATGGCCAGGTTGTGGTGGCCGACGATGACGTTGTGATGGGCGCTGATGGTGGATAGGCCGTTGCCATGGTGGCCAAGAGAGAAATAAATGGTTTCGCGGGGATTGGGCGCCATGAAGTCCATCACCCATTCGATGACTTCCGGTGCAGGCGTGACAGTGGCGGATGCCCCGTGGGGTGCTGACAGACGGGTGGAAATCTGGGGGGATCCTCCGATGGTCTCAGCAGGCTCGCCGGGCGTGGTCGGGCGCACGTCGATGAAGAGTTGGCCGAATTCGGTGGCGTGGGGGAAACGATAGGGGTGGGCCAGGTGGCCGATGAAAGACCCCCGGACCCAGTAGGCGTCTAGGGTGCGCTGGAGGTCCTCCGCCATGGGCGTTCCTGCTATCCCAGGGGACTTGATGGCTTGTTCGAGCAGGGGTTTGTAGGAAGGGTCCGCGTCCATGACGACGAAGGGGTTGGTCAGGCCCTCGTTGACCTGTTTGAGGGTCTGGACGATTTCCTGGCCGAGCGCAGAATCCTTCATCCCCGGGGTGCCCAACGCCTGAAGGAGCGCTCCGTGGGGGGTCTTGGTCCGATCCGAAATGGGGGTCATGGGGTCTGGGATGGGCTTGAAATCTGAACTGGGGACAGGTGTCGAGGTGGGCGACGCCAGGGAGTCCAGGGCGCGACCAGGGCGGACCTCCTTGGTTTCGGGGGTCACGGGAGCCTGGGGTGGTACGGCCGGAGTGGTGTCCGGAAGGCCCTTCTCGGCAGATGGCTTGGGCTTGGGCTGAGTCATGGGCGTTCACCTGTATGGTTTATTGAGTATCCCACCCTTCACTTTACGTGGCGGGGCGGCATTGGCGAAGACAAAACCATGGCAAATGGTCCAAACATGAAATGCACTTAGGGGAAGGGGCGGGAAGTCCGGGAATCTGGTCCGCCCCGTGGGACAAGTGATCGGTTCCGGCCTGCACGGGAGCCCAGTCCGCCATCCCCTATC
Source organism: uncultured Solibacteraceae bacterium (assembly GCA_964434895.1). Lineage (GTDB taxonomy): Bacteria > Acidobacteriota > Holophagae > Holophagales > Holophagaceae > CAYSXG01. The sequence goes on from CAYSXG010000002.1 coordinate 12,531, forward strand.
CCTTGGGCTTTTTCGTGCGGGACTTCCGGTGAGGTTGCCGCTGCCACGTCTCCTTTGTGAGATCCCGGAAAGCGTCGAGTACGGCTTGGGAAAGCCACGCCACGACGATGGGCAGCAGGGCCTTCCCATGGCGAAACCGCACGTCCGCAGCTACAGCCAGGATGACCAGGGCGAGCGCCAAGGCGATGCGGCCTTTATGGGGGATGGACCGCCACTTGGACGCGAAGGACTTGGACCTGGGCATGGAGCCTCCTGGATCTTGGGATGCCAAGCGGGAGGGCGCGGCGTGGCGCACCCGTCGGCTGTCCGGTCTGAGCGGGGCGAAACATCCCCCTGACCCCCAGTGTGAAGGCACCGCCAAGCGTCCGGTGGCGGTGCAATCCCTAAGCGCAAGAGGGTAGTGGGGGAAAGTTCGAACCCCATGAAAATGGTCGAGTCCCCAAGCCCTGTGGGCGATGGAGGCCGCTCGTTTGATGCAGATTCGGCTGCTGCGGGCGATCCTTATCTAAATCGAACCCATCACAGGTGCCACCATGGCGCAGCCCAAGAAACCGAAAATGGCCTTATTCAAGCCTGATTGGCGGCCCATCGAAGGGCTCCAGAAAGGGTTCCAACTCGGGTCCCATGGCTCGGTTTGGAAAGGCGCGAAGGGCTGGTGGGCCAGCCGGAAGGGCGAGGAAAACATCCAAAGGTTCAAAGGGCCCAACCAGGCGAAGGCCTGGGTCGAAGAGCCCCTCCGGATCGCTCACGAGGCGAGGATGGCCAAGGTGGCCGCACGGCATGAGGAGCGCTCGGCCCGAGCCGAGGAAAAGGCCCTGAGGACCTGGGGTGATGTGACGCCGGAAGACCGCGTGCTGCAACCCGGTCAGGTATGGGCGCTGAAGGACCCCGCCTACCCGGACCGGCAGTTGCTGGTGCTGGGCGTCCGGAAAGATACGGTGGTCGCCCTGACCCGCGTGGATGGCACGCCCTGGTCCGGCTGCAAGCGGGATGTGCGGTCCATCGAGTCCGTGCCGCGCCTGTACCGCTTGGTTGGTCGTGAGGACCTGGCAGTGGCTGGGGTGGCGGATCCTGCCCGTGCAGCGGGGAAGGCCCAAGCGTAGAATTGACCGGAGCCCTTCTGATGCGGACGAAAACGACCTGCAAACATTCTGCAAAGCGCCTGTTCTCCTGGTGGGCGAGGGGGGTGCTCTGCGTGGGCTGCTGCGAATGCGGTGCCGTCCTGCAAGGCGGGGCCAAGTGATGCATCCGGATGTCGAACGGGCCCGGGCGATCCAGGATGGGGAGGGGGCACGAGCCCTGCTGCTCGAATGGGAAAAGCAGGGGAAAGTGTTTGATACGGAAACCTTGTCCGGCGAAGAATGCCTTGCGTGGCTGCGGTATTGGGTGGAGTTCTGTGATTTCAATGCCGAGGTGCGTTCCGTCGTCGCTGACCTGAAGGGGCGAGTTCCCGCTGAGACCTGGGACGACGCTACCGAAGCCTTGGTGGCGGCTGTGGCCCAGGAGACGCTCAAGGCTGGAACTCGGCGGAGCGAGATCCTGAAGGTGATCCTCGACGTGGTCACCCTGGATCTGGAGGGGATCCTGGACTGGATGGCGAAGCTGCCTCAGGACCGGCAGTCCTCCTTCCGTGGGGCGGCTCGGGGGATCCTGGATCCAACTTCGGTGGATGTAGCGCCCGCCCGATACCAGGGAATCAGGCATCGGTTGGCGGAGGTCAAGGAACAGGTGCTGGCGGGGTTGGTGTAGGCATCCCCAGCCTTGTTGAACGCAACCCTGAGCGCGGGTCGGCGGGGGAGGGCTTCGGTTCAGCCTCCCATGATGACTTTCGGCCCTTCGAGAAGTGGCCCTTGTCGCTGCTGAAGGCGATCTTGATCGACGTGGAGGTAGTGCATGAAGAAGCTCGTCATTGCCATGGCGGCTCTGATCGGCGCCGGGCTGCTCCTGGTTCTGGTGGCCGTTAGCTGGTATGGGGACCGTTACAACGGCTTGGTCGCCCGGGACCAGGGTGTGAAGAAGTCCTGGGCCCAGATCGAGAACGCCCTCCAGCGCCAGGACGAAGTGGTCCCCAACCTGGTGGAACTCCTCAAGGGGGAGGCCAGCTTCGAGAAGGAGACCCTGCTGGGGGTTACCCAGGCCAGAGCCTCGCTTGGGCAGATCAAGCTCACGGCCGACATGCTGAAGGATCCGGCGGCCATGGCGAACTTCAACCAGGCCCAGTCGGGTTTGGCAGGAGCCTTGTCCAAGCTGATGGTCGTCACAGAGCGCTACCCGGACCTGAAGGCAAACGCCGGGTTCCGGGATGTTCGGGCGGAAGTGGAGGGCAGCGTGAACCGGGTCGCCGTGGCGCGTACCCGCTACAACGAAGCGGCGGCGGACTTCAACACCTTCCGCAACGGCTTCCTGACGCAGTTCGTGGCGAATCGGTACGGCACCCGCTTCGAGGACAAGCCCATGTTTGCCGCCAGCGAAGAGGCTCATAAGCCCCTCCGCGTCAAGATGTAGGAGCGGCGATGCGCAGATGGATCAGCTTCCTGGTTCTACTCCTTGGTCTCGGGGTGGCCTACGGCCGCCAGGTTCCGGTGCCGCCGAAACCCGCCGAGATGGTGACCGACAAGAGCGGCGTGCTCACCGAAGCGCAGCGCCAGGCCCTCGCCGCCAAGTTGAAGGCCTTCGAAGGGTCCCATGGTGCCTCGGTGCTGGTGTACATCGACAAATCCTTGGGGGGTGAACCCATTGAGGATTTCGCCAACCGCACGTACAACGCCTGGGGCGTGGGGCAAAAGGGCGTGGACCGAGGGGCCGTCTACTTCGTCTTCACCGAGGACCACCGGAGCCGGATCGAGGTGGGGCGAGGGCTGGAGAGCGTCCTGACGGATGGCCGAACGAAGGCCATCCAGGCGGAACAGGCGAGGCCGCATTTCCTAAAGGGGGACTGGGCCGGGGGCGTCCAGGCGGTAACCGAGGCCATGCTGAAAGTAGTCGGGGCGGCGGTGGGGTCCGAACGGCTGGGCCTCGACGGGCCGGTACCCTTCGACCCCCAAGCCGGGGGGAACGGTGCCGAGGACCTGGGGTTCGGGGTGGCCTGGCTGGTCATCCTGGCCATCGCCATCGGGTTGGGGATCTGGAATGGCGTCACCCGGCGGCGCAGGGAGGAAGCCGAGCAGAAGGAGGCCGAGGCCCTTCGGCAGGAGCAGGAGAGGGAATGGGCCCGGCAGCGGGAAGAAGAGATCCGGCGGAGGGAGCAGGAACGGCGCCCGTTGCCAGTCGAGCCGCCGATCTCGATGGAGCGGTACGCCGAGCGGCTCGTGCTGTCCAGCAACCGCTCCGGCGGAAGGGGCAGTGGGCACCATCCGGAGCGTGGGCATTCGACCCACGAAGGGCACGGGGCCAGGTCTTCAGCTCCCACGAGGAAGGCGCAGCCCGTACCCACCCACGATTCCGCTGGAGATTTCGCCCTTGGCCTGGCCATCGGTGCGTCGATGAGCCATCACAACGACGATGAAGGCTCTTCATCCAGCAGCAGCACTTCCTGGTCTGATTCGTCAAGCAGCAGTTCCTCTTCCGATAGCTCCTCCTTCGATTCCGGAGGTGGCAGCAGCGATGGGGGCGGTAGCAGTGATAGCTGGTGACCACAGAATCCATGAGCCATTCGAAACTCCAGTGGGCAGGGAGAGATGAATCCAATGGGCCAGCGGGACTCAAGAGACGGGACCGGGGTGACGAACCCTGAATATGACCGAGCAGCCTCGGTGGAGGTTGGGAAGCCCGACGCAGCGGAGGTGGAGCGCATGACGCGGCTCTTTCAGGGGCCTGGGAAGAGCGGCAAGCACCCCCGGAACCATCGGCGATGAGCCGAAGCATAAATCGCTTAGCGCGGCCTGGCCTCAAGGGCTGGGGCAGGCCGAATAGAATGGGTTCATGGCAATCCTGAAACCCTTCCTGCTGGGCCTGCTTCTGGCCATCGGTGGACGTGCTCAGCCGCAGGGATCCCAGCCTCAAGACTCCATTCTGGAGGTTGATGAAAACGGCCTTCCCATCGTCCAGGTCACCTTGGGGGGGGACGGGAAGGTCGGAAGTCGAGTGTTCCGATTTCTCCTGGACACAGGCGCTTCCGGGACCGTTCTCGACACCTCCGTTCCAACGGACTTCCTGACTCGTGGGCGGCGGGGGAAGGGGGAGGTCGTTGGCACGGGTGACGAGGCCCTGCAAGCCGCCACGGCGGAGGTGAACCGGCTCGTGTTCGGGGGCTTCGATGGGCCGGTGCGCGTCGCCCTGGTGGACCTCCGGGAAACCCTCGGACCCGTCCAAGACCGCCCGGTGGACGGGATCCTGGGCATGGACGTGCTGCGGACGAGCGCCTTCCGGCTGGATTTCAGGGGTGGTCGGGTGGAGTGGGGGGGCCGCCCTCCCGCAAGGGAGGGGGCCGCTCGCATCCCCATTGCGTTCGCGGAGGATGGGCGGCCACTGGTTCCCCTCCGGGTCGGACAAGAAGTTCTCCACATCCTGTGCGATACGGGGGCCTCCCGCTTGGCCCTGGCCCTGCCGGAACGGCTCGTGAAGGCATGGAAAGGGGAGGAGGTCCGTGGGCAGCGCGTGACGGTGGGTGGGATAGCCCAGCAGCGGATCGAGAAGGCGGCCACCATGCCCTTGCTACTGGGTGAGGCACCCCTGGATCACCCCTTGGTCGAGGTTCAAGCCGAAGGGCAGCCCCTGCTCGGGCTGGACGTTCTTGGGGCAGGGTGGGTCTATTTCGACTTCCCCTCGGGCGCCCTCGAATTGGGCCTGGACCGGGTGGGGCGCATCCCCGTCCGGCCGTTGGAGAGGGCTCAAGCGAAGCTCGTCTGGAGCGGACTGGGGGCTGACCGGAAGCTTCGGGTAGGCGCCCTGAAGCCGGGCGGGGCCTATGAGCTGGCCGGGGCCAGGCCCGGTGATGAGGTGATGAGCCTCGGGCCCTTGAGCGGGGGCAGCCTGTCGCGGCGCGAAGCAGCGCGGTATCTCACCCAGGAGGAGGACCACGTCCTGGTAGTCAAGCGAGGGGGGGTGGTGCAGTCCCTCCAGGTGCGATGGGATCGGGGGCAGCGACCCACCCCATGAAAAACGCCGCCCCGGAGGGCGGCGTTCGGTGGCGTGATGCGTCCGAGGCTACTTCTTCTTGCCGCGCAGATCGGCCAGCGTGGTGGGGAGCTGGGCCATCAGGGCGGTGTCGGCCGGGCTGAACTCGACTTTCATGTGTCCGTGGTTCGGGAGGAAGTTGCTGCCGATCACGCCCAGGATGGAGTTGGTCGAAGGGGCGATGTCGAGGGTGAACGGAGAATCGAGATTGCGCTGGAGGGCGTCGGTGATGGTCTCCACCATGCCCGGGGAGTTGAGCTGGTAGGTCCCGTCCGGGAGGGTGCTCAGGGCTTCCACAGCCACGGTGAAGGTGAGGGTCTCGGCGCCGACCTGGAAGGCCACGTCCACCATTTCGCCGGTCGTGAGGGTCATGGGCTCGGAGGTGATGGTGCGGCCGTCTTCGGACTTGTGGTGCTTCTCGGCCTTCAGGAGGGCCCGGTTCTTGGGGAAGCCCTCCACCGTAAGCGTGTAGCCAGCCTTGGTCTCGCCGGGGGCCAGGCAGGCGTCCACCATGGTAGGGGTCAGCCAGCGGCAACCGACGCTCACGGAGATGTTGTATTTCTTGACGCCCGCACCGCTCCCGGAGGCGGTGGCGGATCCGCTGTAGGAACCGTCGCAGCCGACGGAGAGGAGGGAGGCTGCCGTGATGGCCCCTCCGAGAATGAGTTTCTTGAACGAGGTGGTCATGGCGGTCGTCCTCCTTTGAATGGGAAAGCCATTGATGGCAAGTATCAGAAGGGCAGTCGAGGATTGCAATAAATAAGGACCATTTGCCACGAATTACAATTCTAAAGGCCCGCCAGGCAAAAAAACGAGGGCCAGGTGGCCCCCGTTGAGTGGTTGGAACTGGTGCTGGGTGGAAGGCTAGGAGACGTTCACCCAGGAAGGGATCTCCTGGCCCTTGAAACGCTTGCGCATGGCGGGCCAGAGGGAGCTGGTCTCCTGGCCGACGTAGGCCAGGTAGGGGTTTCCGGTCTGGTCCTGCTTGGTCTCGAACACGGGGACCACCGTGATCTTCAAGTCCCCTGCGATGTAGGAGCCGGTGACCTTCACCTCGGAGATGGAGGTGCAGCGGCGCACGCTTTTCACCACGCCATCGACCATGACTTCCTCGCGGGCGAGCTGGACCACGACGTTGGCGGCCATGGCCGCCTTGATGCGGGCGGTAGCCTCCGTGAGCGCCCCCTCGGTTCCGGAGAGGATCCCGACCGCCAGGCGCATGAGGGCCTCGTCAGCGCTACCCGCGTGAAGGGTGGTGGGGGAGCACTCGTGGCCGGTGAGCGTGATCTCGGCCCAGAGGGCGATCTCCTTGCCCGAGCGGATTTCGCCGTTGGGGATGGGCTTGGGGCTCATGCGCATGGCGAGCTTCACCAGGCCCTCCTGGGTCAGGTCCGGGATGGTCTCGTTGACGAACAGGGGAACCCAGTTGATGTGGGGGATCTTCAGTTCCGCGACCCCGCTCTCGACAGTGACCACGCGCCAGTGGGCGGGGAGCAGGGTGATGGCCGCATTGAGGGTGGTGGTCTTTGCGGAGGAGGTCGCGCCGGAGTACACCACATTCCAACCCACGGCGGCTGTGCAGCGGAGGTACTCCAGGGCCTCGACGGGGAACATCACCTGACCCTCCTCGTCGCCTTCCTCCACGGCCGAGCGGGCCTCGGAGATGGGGTCGAAGGCGGGAATGGGGAGGGGCTCCCCCGGGGCGATCAGGGTCCGGTCCACGTTAGCGCCGAACTTCTTGGCACCCACCAGGTGGAGGATGTCGGGGCGTTCCCGCGCCGGGATGCGGATGGCAGCGAAGGGGGCGACGCTGGCCGGGGCGATGCCCGAGGCCAGACGAGTGCCGTCCGGCTCCAGAGGTGCCTGCACCACGGCCTTGCCCTTGGGCCTGGAGGGGGAGTAGAGCCCCTCGTGGCCCTGTTTCGTGGCAATGCGCTCCAGGCCGTCGGTGAAGTCCTTCTCCGAGATCCGGAGGTCCCGGTGCAGTCGCATGCCGAGGAGGCCGTCGGAGAGCACGTCCAGGAAGCCCGTGGGCGTGGGGTCGGTGGGGTGGCGCGGGATCTTCTGGACGAAGATTTCCTCCACCGTGGGGTCTACGAAAAGCGGGAGGAGCCGCCCCCAGGGGCGCCACAGGCGTTCGGTGTCCTTGGGGCCCCATCCCTCGGTGATGGGCTTCCAGGGGCCCTTGTTGGCCTCGCCGCTTGCGTCCTCAAGTTGAAGCCAGGGGAGCAGGGCCTGGTAGTGCTCGAAGATGTCCCCGCTCGGCCGGGATCGGAGATCCTCGGAGGAAAGGTGGGGTGAAGTTAGTACAGCCTCCATGAGGGGCTCCTTTGAAGGGGGAGTGGAGATGGTTGGTTAGTCGGCCTGCGGTCGGGCCGCCTCGGATTGGCGAGGGGGGAAGGTTTGCTTGACACGCTGGACGATGGCCTTGGGCCGGGGCTCCGGAGCTAGGACGGGGCTTGACCCGGGGCTCCCCGCGCCGCGCCTGGGGAAGGACAGGGCGGGGGCCTTGCCGATCCGGGCCCCTGTCTCGGCGGCGCCGTGGACCCCCTGGAGGGCCTTGGAGAGATCGCCCTGTCCGAGCGCGTCCTGGGCTCCACCGAGGGATTTCAGAGCCTGCGCCGGGGCGAAGGCGCGGGCCTTGAGATCCCGGGCGGCCCGGACGGACATGCGGACAGGTTCCAGGGGCTTCGAGGTCATCTTGCAGGCGCCCTTGAGGGCCTTACGGGTGGCCTTGAACCCCTCTTTGAGTAGTCCGGAGGCTGAGGGCCGGGCCCCGGCTGGGGTGGGCTTCCGGAAGACCGGCCGCACCGGCCGGGTGGGACGAGCTTCCTTGGGGGCGGCTTGGAGGGCGCTTCGGAGGTGACCGCGCACGCCCGTGGACCGGAATGGGGTGGCGGCGTCCTTGAGGGCGGCCAGGTCACCGTGGGCCACCCGCTGGGAGGCGTCGGAGGCGGTGTTGGCCCCCGCCGCTACCTTTTTCACGGCGGCGCCACCGGCCTTGAGGATGTGGGTGCCCCGCCGGACGATGGCCCTGGGGACGGCCGTGGCCTGGCGGACCCGGTAACGGACCATCTTCCCGGCATGGGCGACCTGCTGGGCCCGGTAGCGGACCATCCGGGCGGCATGGGCAAGCTTGGCGAGCCGGGTCCGGGCCGGTGCGGTCGGCCGCTCGATGGTTTTTCGCTTCCTGCTCGTGATTCGGGCGGAGCCCTTGAAGGTCCGCACCGTGGCCCGAACGGGGCGGCGGACGACCTTGGCCACGGTTTGGACGGCTCGGGCGACCAGCTTCGCCAACTGGATGGCCAGCTTGACGGCCTTGACGGCCATCTCCATGGCTTTCTTGACCAGGGGCTGGAGAACCTTGAGGGCCTTGGCCGTGAGTTTCATGGCCTTGCCGGTGGCCTGGGCCCCGGCCCCGGTTACCTTGGCCGCAGCGCCCACCACGAGCATGGGCACGCCGATGATGGCCCCGATGAGGGTGCTGCTGGCGGCCTTGCCTCCCGCCATGAGGGAGCTGCCCTTGGCTCCAAGGACCTTCCCGCCGATGTCGGTCGCGGATCCGGCCCCGTCCAATCCCTTAATGCCAGCGGACATGGCCGTGTTCATGGCGTCGACGGCGGCGCTTTCCCCTCCGCCTATGGCCGTTCCGGTAATCGTTGAGAAGCCGGTCTTCAAGGGGGATGTGATGGCGCTGAGGGCGGTCTTCAGGGTCGTCAGCGGGCCGGATTTCGGGACCAGGTCAGTGATGATCTTCGGGGCCTGGAGCGGGTTGAAGATCGCCTTCACGACGTTGAGGGGAAGGGCGGCGATGGACTTAACCATCTGAACCCCCTCGTTGTCGGCGGACAGGGGGTTGCTGATCTTCAAAGGGACTTTTGGGGCCTGCTGAGGGTTCATAGGGCGGTCCGGAGCTATCGGAGGGTGGCGATGCGCTTCAGGAAGGTGTCCCAGTAGTCCTTGGTGTCGGGGTGCTCGGACACGGCCTGGGGGTCATGGGGCAGGAGGTCCAGGCGGAGATTGGGACGGCTGAGCATTTGCACCCGACGGTCGCTGGTTTTTGGCGCGACAAGCTGGCGAAGCACACGGGAGATGTCGGCGCCGAACATGATTCCGTCCATGGGTTTGGGGACGTAGAAGCAGACGGGCCGGTTCGTCTTGAAGGTGGCGATTTCGCCCGCGTATTCGGGAGGAATCGGGAGGGTCCCAAACCCCGATGGATGTGTAAGGGCTACCGTGAGGGGGTGCTTGCCGGTCGGGAGGATCTGGAGGTTGATTTCCACGGAATTGCCGGTCTGGAGGAAGAGTAGGGCATCCGCCACATTGACGGTGCCTCCCGGCGGGACCGTAAAGGTGCCCACGGTGGCCACCTCTGGAAGCCCCGCAATGGCGTAGATGGCTGCCTGGATTTCCAGGGGGGTCAGGCTAGGCCGGGGCCCGCTGGCGAAGGGTTGGTCGGGAGTCGGAACCATCGTTTGGGGAGCGGGTGGCGTAACCCCGGCAGGCGGTTGGGAAAGCGGGGCCTGAGGGAGGGCACCAGGCCTCGGGGAAGGGGTGGTTGCAGTGCCGAAGGTAAGGGATCCGCTCGGGTCCATGGGGATACGTTTGCGTCTCGCGTCCTGGCCGTGTAGGAGCACCGGGAAAACGATGGCGAGGAGGAAGGTGAAGGTGCGGTTGAACATGCCTATCATGATAGGCGTTCCAGGAGTGAGACGTGGCGACGCCCAAGGAAAAAAAGCCAGCGAAAGTGGGTCAGTGGAACCCATTGATCGGGATGCTCATTTGCTTCGGGACCATCTTCCTGACGTTCGCAGCCTTCTTCGGGGCTCAAGGGCTCTTCCCGGCCATTCTCCAGTTGATGAAGCTGCACCCCTTTTTCGGGATCGTGCTGGTTGCCTCAGGGCTGTTCGGCGGTGTCGGTATTGGACGCCTCCTTGGCGGAGGCGTGAAGATCGGAGACACCACCAGCCTGACCGAGTTCGACAAGGTCTAATTGCGTGAAATTTTCCCTGCCCAAGACCACCCTGCAACGGGTGGCCCCGCAGCCTGTTCCCCGCCAGGCTCAAGTCGCCCTCGAAAAACACCGGGCTCCTCGTATTGGGGCAGTGGAGGATGGGGTCGATCCAACGCACTTCGCCTTCGGGTTCAGTGTAGATGCCCCTGGAAGCCTAGGCCCCTTCGTGGGGGCAAAGGGGTATTGGGAAGGGCGGCCGGAACGGGCTCCGGAGCATGAGGCCTCGCCCATCATCTACCCACGGCATGGTTGGGGAAGGCGAGAGTTGGCAATGGCCCTTGTAGAGCGGAGTTTGGCCAGCCCAGGCGCGTGGTTCATCGGGCGCCAATTGAATACGTCCATGGCCTCCGAGTACGTGGGGGTGGCGAACTTCCTACGGGCGCAAGGGATGGAGCATGGAATTGCTTGGGGGAGGGCCGGATGGGGGCGGCTCGAAGGGGCTGACTACGAGCTTCGGCTGGAGCGCCTGCGGGGCGCCCTTCGGGTGGCCGGGGGGGACGTGGAGCGGGCCCTGCGGGAGGCTGGAGATGTGCGGGTTCGAGACGTTCTTTGGGGGACTTATCGGGCCGCATGGGCGGTGGGGGACATCCATCTATTCGACCAGCAATTGAGAAGCAAAGCCTTGCCCTGGAGGGAGGCTCAAAGGTCGCTTCTCGCCATGAAAATATTTACCGAGGAACAGGTGGGTCTCCTGGCTCCATGGAAGAGCCTAAATAGCATTCGATCAGAGATGGATGAATGGTGGCGGGGAGGCCTCATCGAACATCATGCAGGTGCGCCGGACCTTCACATCTGGCGGGTAACCGAGAAGGCGGTGGAGGGCGCCCTCAAGACCGGCATTGTGGAGCCGTGGGAGGCTAGTTCAAGGTTGTCCATTCGGAGCACTCAGGAGCTGCATGACCTCGCGGTCGGGGATACACTGATTCTTGCAGCCATACAGGTGGCAAAAATGGGCGGTCAGATTGAACAAATCCGAGTCGAGCCGCCCGTGCGGAAGAAGGGGGAGAACTATCCGGATTTGAGCCTCGATATTCGACTTGGAGCATCAAGCCGGAGAGTTGACATCGAGGTGGTCGGTACGGGCGGTGGGTACCAAGGCCGAGGGAAGAAGGCTGTCATTAATAAAGGGGGGTATCGCGTGGTGGTACCCGGGTTTGATGGGAACGGGATTCGTTATGCTTGAGGGGAGGATATATACCCCCACGGGAGCCTATCCACCGGACTACTGGTGGTGGACGTTGGAGGATCCGAAGGAGGCTCTCATGGCCTATCTGGATCGGGTACCCGTCATTCAAGCCGAAGCCCTACCCGTGCTCTTCACGGTGCCGCCGCACATGCGACAGGTCAGGGGACTGGAAGATGGGGGAGAATTGACCCTCAAGCGATCCAAATGGAAGGAGCTTGGACTGGGTCGAGAATTGATTTTCAACCCTAAGCGCGTAACAGGGAAAGGTGGGTTCAATGAGCGGCCACCCACGTATGGGTTTTCGGGGTGGAACCCTTTGGTGGGCCCGATGATGCTTTTGTCTGGGATGGAGGGGGAAGGAACTCGATTACTGCTGGGCGATGATTTCATCAATTTCGCCAGGAGATTCGCTCCAGTGGAGGACCTCCCCATTGGCTGGCTTTGGCAGAATGGGGGGTGGGGTGCTGGGGCCGTTGTGAATCGGATGGGGGCCCATGCAGAGGAGTGGGTCTTTGCGGTAGCAGCGCCATCTCCACAGCCCAACTATACCGCTTGGAGGAGGCGGGTTCTGTCGAGCCTGCTGAATGGAGTGGGAGGTCTGATCTGTTCCCGCATGGAGAAAGGAATCCAGGTATCACTGAAGATCATTTGGGGCGCTCGAAGCCCCTACCAAACCCCGTACCACAGGGAGGGTGTGAAGCGGTGGATGGAGGGCGTGCAGGATCTGCTCCGTGGAGAGCTTTTCTTGCATTCAGGTGGGGACGCAAAGCCGCTTCCCCTGAGGTCGCTCAGGGTGGTGCATCAACTGGTCATGGGGGTTGGTGGGTCGCCCAGGCGGTGGGTGGTATATCGGCCCGGGAAACCAGGCGAGCAGCTCTGGTCACGGTCGCTCTTCATGGAGGTGTAACCCATGTGTAATGGTCCTCCTCGCGCTTAGTGGTAGGGGGTAGGTGTAAACGGTAGCCCTACATCCTCTAAAAGCCCCGAAAACTAAAGCAAAACACGCGCCATTCATAAAAAAGGCCTAGCAATACACAAGGAAGCGGCCAATAGGCCGATAACCCCAAGGCCGACAGTCAATAAACCCGATTCACTGACCCCACCCGCCTTTGCGGGACCCCCCGAGGAGAAATCTGATGAACACCAGCAAGCTCGCTGCACGAATCGAAACCCTTCAGGCGCTGGAATCCGCGCATGGGTGCTCACTGAAGCTTGACTTCAATGCCCTTCAGGCAGGTGAGGTCCGGCGGTTGCTCCCTCAAGCGTTCCACGATGCTGAAATGGACGGACGGTACCCTTCTGCTGAGACGCTTTTCCTGGCCATGCTTCAGTCCGTAACGGCCGGGTCGGATGCGGATTCCGTGACTGAGGGTGATCGGGCCGCCAGTGAGGGGGTGCTTCAGGAGGTTGGGAGCAGCCTCCGGGTACGGGTTCCCCGGAGCGTGCGCGGGGAAAAGAAATCCAAGGCGAAGTCGAAAAAGTAGTCTATGGTAAATGGTCTAATAGGACGTTGATCCATAGGGTGGTGGCATGGCTTACAAGCATGTGGTCCGAATGGGGGATGGGCGCCTCGTCGAGAGCGGGCTTTTCGAGCCCGCCGACGAGGCGCGAGTCAAGGAGGCCACAGAGATAGCGAAGAAGCTCCACTCGGCGCATGACTTTCTGGAATACGAGGGACGGCGGCGATGGGAGATGGTTCGAAACGGGGCTATCACTGGAACAGCACTCTTCCTGGTGGCGAGTGGTGGAATTCCAGCCTTCTTTGGAATGCCGTCGAATCACTTTCTGTGGTTCGGTGCTGCCCCCGAATATCAGGCCGTCGTCAGTCGGTACCCGCAGTTGTTCGGCGTGCTCGGGATGGAGGTCGCGGCGTTCTGGGCGCTGGAGCGGTACTCCAGCAGCAAGAAGCGGAAGTATCAGAGCGCCCGACTCGTAGAGATGTGGAACCGGCGCCAGTTCACGAACGACGAATTGGTCCACGTCTTCACGGTGCAGAACAAGTTGGACCCCTCGTACCGTCAGGATGACCTGTACTACTACCCGGACGAGGTGCCCTCCAGTGTCCGGAAGTTCTTCTACAAGGCCGACCCTAAAACGAAGCAGAAAGACAAGGTGCTGAAGTCGTGGGACCGCGCCCGTGTCGAGGGGAAGTTCTACCTCACCATCGGCGAGGTGTACGAACGGGATGGGCGGTTCAACGCGACTCCAAAAGTGCTGCGCATACCGGACGAAGGCCTTTGGACGGGGATCGCGGTGTTTGGGCCCACGGGTTCGGGTAAGAGTCAATCCGTACTGCTGCCCATGTTGGACCAGTTCGTTCGGTACTACTCATGGGTCGATTCAGAGCGGGATCTGTGGATGGTGGAAGTGCCAGCGCGGCTCCGTCAAATGGAGCAGGAGCTGGAGGCACTAGAGGGCGCACCCGAGCACAAGGCCAAGGCGGAGAAATACGCCAGGCTGAAGGCCGGATACGAGGAGCGCGTGGCCCTTGGGAAGAAGGGTGAAGAGTGGGCGGTTGGTTTCGAGAAGATGGGAATCACCTGCATCGAACCCAAGAACGAAATGTGGCGGGACCTGTACAAGCTGTTGGTCGCCATTGGGCGGGAGAAGGATTACCTCGAACTCGGGACCATCCGGGATCGGTATGAGCGGTTCCTGGAATGGTCTACGAAGTTGACCCGGTCCGCGCAAACGATGTGGGCGAGCCTGCCGGATTCCTATACCCGCTCCACCTGCAACAACTACCTGGTGCAGTTGGCGGAGGACAATGGCATCAAGCCGAACGGTGAAGAGAAGACGCCTCTTCCCGAACGGGTGTACGGGACCGCTTGGCTCAGGAAGATCACGGACGTGGTCACGCTGAGGGGGAAGGCGGGCGGAGAACTACGAGCCGATGCGGGTGATGAGAGCGCCTACACGGTGGCTCTGGACGGTATGGCCTCCACTTTGGTGACCCCCTTCTGCTTCCGGATGGGTGGAAACCCAGGTGTGAAGACCTCGTTGGTCGGCCCCTTCGGGCTCGGAACGGAGAACGAACCCTGGACGGCCCGGGTGTGGGCCAAGGTCGGGGGGGCGCCGAACGCGCAGAAGGCCTACACGGACGTATTCGACTGCGCGGTGCGCGTGTTCGGGCTCATGGGCCACTGCTTCCAGTTTCGCGGTGATGGGGAGACCATCGAAGGCGTGTTCAGGTCTGTGGACTGGCGCGGGAAGCTCGCCCAGGACTGGCTGCAATCAAAGCCGGTGGCGGATCGGGCCGGGGAGCAGGATGGGGAAGGCGGGGTTGATGGATCTGGTGTGGGCAGCCAGCGATGGCACCTCAACCAGGCCCGGCAGGAGGAACCCCGAGACGTGGAGAATGTCGGGCAGTTCCATAACCAGTTCCAGGAAGGCCTTTTGGCGGATGTCAGCCTGCTCGGGCCGTCCCCGGCGCCGAATGCGGTGTTGATCCCTGAGATCAAAGGGGCGGGGGAGCCGAAAGGGGAGAAGGATGCCCCTCAGCCCGACCACGATCAGGTTCGCCAGGTGCTGAATCTGATTCCCGCCGAGCGCGTGGAGCTGTGCAACAACGTCCGGAAGCCGGTCCGCTTCTCAGCCCCGATTTCGAAGATTCCCGGGGAGAAGCGGGCGGACTTCCGAGTCCGGTACCGGCTGTGGTGGGCGCGGCGCCGGGAGATCATGTTCCGATTCGTGGAGGGGGCGCTGGTGGCCCTGGACGACGCGGATCCCAAGGAATTCAACAGGGTCATTGGCAGAATCGGGTTGGCTACATCCGGGGCGATCCACGATCAGTCTCCGGTGTGGAGGGACGGGAGGGTTTCGAATGCGGGGCTTGCCGGGGTGAACCTGGATCTCCGGCGACGGAATGGCGCTGACCTCGCGGACCAAGCCTTCGAGCTGTTCTGTCGTAAGGCGGGGCTCGGGTTCGTTCGAGGGGTACTGCACCACTTCCTGCATCACCCCCTAACGGTAGACCTGGCCGTCCGAGAACTGGAGGAGGCGGGTTGGGTGTATGAGGGGGACCTTCGGCGGGAACAGCAGCGGATGCTGCGCTCCATGTCCAAGGTCGTGGTCCAGGAGACGGGTCGAGGTCCGGAGCAGATGGAGGCCTTTCCTTACGACCACCTCATCTACGGGCGGCTCACCCCGTCGGAGGCGCTGCGGCGGGAGGTCGGCAAGCTGGCCAAAGTGGTGATGGGCGAAGGGGGATGGCCGAAGGATGCCCCCGGGTATCTGGTGCTTCAGCGGGGCCTGGAACGTCACCGGGAGGCCGTGCTGCTGGGAGCGGTCTGCCGGTTGGCCCGTCGGGAGTACCTGGGAGAGGCCTTGGCCTCGTCTCGACTGGTGCTGCTGAAACGGGTCCAGATCTGGGTGGACTCTGCGCTACCGGCGGAGATGAAGGACCGCTGGTGTGCTCATGACCATGTAGACCCGGGGCTTGGGCAGGAAGTGGTGGACGCCCTGCTCGGGGAGGCGCGGAGGGCGCAGTCGCTGTACGAATTCGATCCCCGGGTGCCGGATGCCGAGTCCGTGAGCGAGGACATCGAGGATCTGGAAAACCTGATCGACTGTTCCCCGGTGGGGATTGCCCTCGGTCCGTGGGACGCCCTTTGGTCCGAAGCCATGGGCGAGCGGCTCTGGGATGACCTACGGGGGGTCTTCCGGAAGACCCTGACGAATGCCTCCAACCTGATGGCAGCCTCCGATCGGGCACGGTTGGCTAAGGTTGGTCTGGAGCCGTATCTTCGACCACGGATCGATGCCCCCCCGCGCTCTCGCAGGGAGCAGGTCCTGCACGAAAGCCTCAACTACCTCACGCGGATCGAGGAATACCTGAGGGCGGTAAGCCCCTACTACAAGACCAACACGCCGTTCGCGTTCGGCTACGCGGACGCGGGAGGGATCGGGAACTGCTGCGGGTCCAACAAATTCAACCCCATGCACCTCCCGGATGCTACCCCAAACCAGGTCGCCTCCGGGCTGATGGGCGTGCTGAACCGGAACGCCGGAGATGGAGACACCTCCTTCTGGGCGGATGCGGGGATCATGGCCAGTGAGCACATGGTGGCCCTGCTTCGAAGTGCTTTTGGGTACGTGTCGGTGACCAACCTGGCCCAGGTTTTGGCCAGCGATGGGTTCATCGACATGGCGATAGCGCGGGCGGCTAAGCGGATCCAGCGGCTCCAGGAGGCGCAGGGCGGGGAAGGGGTGGACCCCGCCGCGAGTCTGCTGAAATCCCAGTGGCTGAGGTACCAGGGGCGGAGGGACACGGAAGCCGAGCGGAGGCTCAGCGTCCTGCCCGCCGAGTGCCAGCGCGTCTTCCCACGGGCCCCTTCCGCGAAGGAACTGGAGGAAGTGCGTCGGAACTTCGAGGCCGGGTCCGTGTTCATCAATGACCAGTGGCGCAGCCCAACCGGGATGTTCGCAGACAAGGAAATCAGGGGCACTGTGATGCTGAACCTGATGAACCAGCTCACGCCGCTGACCAAGGACATCGGGGCCTATAGCTTCAGTCCGGAGGATGGGGACGAGATCAGCTTCCCCACGGCCTGGGAAATCAGGTCGGAGGGCAACGTCATGGCCACCAGGTTCAATCTGACCTCGGATCCGAAGCTCGGAGGACTGGTGATTTCCATGTTCATCACGGGGTACCAACAGATGGTGCTCTCCGCGAAGGAGATGGAGACCCAGGCGAAGGAGACCTACGACTACATCGCCCGAAATCTTTCGGGATTCCGGGATGAGTTGGCTGCCTTGCGCAGGGAGCGGAGAGACATCCAAGGGAAGCTCGGCAAGAGGCGTGCGGAGCGGGAAACCGTTTTCCGGTTTCTGTCGGCCCGGGCCCAGGAAGGGCAGTCGTTGTCCCCCATGCCGGACGCGCAGGAGTTCGGCAAGCTGATGGCGCGAGAGCTATTAGCGCTTGAGGCCGAAGGGAAGCTGGGGGGCGAGATCACGCCGGAAGTGATCTCCGGGCTGGATCTCCAAGGAGCTGGTCCTGGACCGGAATCACGGGTCTCCAGGGTGCGGGATAGCCGTGTGCGGAGGGATCCTGCCTGGGTGGCCGAGGTCCAGGCCGTGGTCCTGGATGCGCTCGGCGCCCTGCTGCCCAAGCGCATGGAGAAGGAAATCGAGATCGGCGACCGCCTGAAGCGGGTAGAAAAACGGATCTGGTATCTAAGACAAGCGATTTTGAACGCATTAAGCACGAAAGAAGACTTCCCTAATTTTAGTCGCATTTGTGCTCATGTTATAGATGAGTATCAAATGTTCAAAAACCTGTCTAAAAAGGGAACTCTCGGGGATGAAATCTTTCTTTCAGCTTCTCGCGCCGGTAAGTCGATCAACGTCTATTGTACGCAGACGCCAAGTTCAGTTAAGGCGGGAACGAGTCAGGAGACATTCGACCAGTGGTTATCCAACTTGCGTATTCATATTGTTCTAGGCGTTCCTAATAAAACAGATCAAGAGATGCTTTCAGACCTTTGGCGAGGCGAGACAAAGGAGGTTGAAGGGGATGCCACCTTCAACGTGAATTACGAGGGAGTAGGGCAGAACCAAGCCACTGGGGATGTTCGAGCGACGAAGGCGCAAGGCGTCTCGAAAACCTACACAAAGAAAAAGGAATTCGTAAAGTTCGTGAAGCCTGAGGATCTGAATCGGGTGCCGTCCATGCGGAGCTGGGTGCAGGTGTACGATGGCAACCGGACCTATCCCCCGCAGATGGTGTGCCACGTTCCGCACTTCTTACAGCGCAGCGACAAGGTCAGCCCGATCACTGGGGAGCCCCTCTCCGAGAAGACGTTCCTCAGTCTGGTTCGGGATGGCGAATTGAACCTGGTCAAGGCGGAAGACTTCAGCCTGCGGGACCAGTACCGATGGCTCGCCGGGGTGGGTGTGGACGTTTCGGATGAAATGGCCGAGCTTGAGAAGGAGGCCACTGCCTGATGGATTTTCACGGAGCCAGTCCCGTCATCGGGGATGACGATGAGGGGGGAATTGTCCCCTCCGCACTGGTGCCGGTAGTGGCCCGGGTCGAAGGTGGTGGCAGGGATGCTCACGCCGGAATCCAACTCAGCCCCGAGGAGCAAGAAGCTCTTGCAGATGGCATCGTGACCTTGGAAGAGATCCTCCAGGGTCGGGCCAGCGGAGGGGAGGCGGCGAGTTCCCAAGAGGGGGGGGAGGAGGAGGTCCCGCCCTGGCTGTTAGAGGGATCTACCCAAGGGGATTTCGAGGGTTCGGCCCCCGGACCTTCGCTGGTGACCCCACCCAGGGCAGAGCCCGTGAACCTGGACTCCTTGGGGGCGTCTCTGCTGGAAAGCGGCGGCGAGGATCGGAGCCTGCGATTCGCCAGTTTTGGCGTGGGTGGGCTTCGTGTCGGCGATGATGCGGGAGAGCGGGACGACCTGGTGCGGCAGGCGCGGGATCGCGGGCTTCGGGGCGTGTGTGGTCTGATCGGCCATCACATGCCGGTCAACAAGGCGCTGCGGGACCAGGCCAGGTCCGCCGCCCTCCCGAAGTCGATCCGGCTGCCCCAACCCACGAATCCGGGGAGGCCACGGAAGGAGGCGCCTCATGCCGCCCAGGACAAACTGGACGCGGTGTCTCCCGAGAAGCCGACAACGACGGTGCGGCACGCCGTGTTCGGGAGTTTTGAGGACATGATCCCGAACGGCGGAACCCCAGCGAGCGGCACTCCCAGGAGGCGAGGGTTGAGCGCGACTCCATCGGCTGCTGGTGCTGCCGTCCCGCTCAAGGGCAGTCGGTCGAAGGAGGAGGGGCCGGGAGGTGGCCCGTCCCTGGACCTGGTTGTGCCAGCGGTGGTTGTTCCGGAGGCAATCAACCCGGCACCGGAAACGGTGCCCAGGCTCCCCCTACCGGCCGCAACCGGCGCGGAGCATCGCGCCGTCGAGGAAGTCGGCCTTCCCCGCCCGAACCCCGAACTGGTGGCCGCCATCGACCTTCATGAAGGCGAGGTCCGACCTGCTCCCGAGGTTGAGAGCCCCACCCGTCACCCGAATCGCCCTGAGCGTGGGAGTGGGGCCCGGCCATCCCCGGCCGCCAGGCCTACTCCATCGAGCACCGCGATCCCCAAGCGGGGAACCTCGTGGGGCCTCGTCGCGGCAGCCGGTGTGGTGGGCGGAGCATTGGCGGGGGGCCTGTTGCTGGCTTGGCGGGGGCAGGGAGTGGTCGCCGATGGCAGCGTGCAGGCGATGACCGAGCGGCGCCTGGCGGCTCGCGGCTACCTCCAGGGGGAGATTGAGGCGATGGAATTCCGCCTGGGCAGCCTTGACCTGGAAATCGACGGGCTGGTGGCTGAAATGGGGCGGCAGGATGCCCAAGGGAAGGGGGAGCTGGTTCCCCGGCTGGAAGTGAAGGCCCGGGAACGAGCACGGATCCTGGTGGTTCTGGAGGCGCTCAAGGCCAGGCGGCGGGCTATCGACGCAGGGAAGGGGATGTGAATGGCGACGGAGAAAGGGGTGGGGACCTACAAGGCGGGGTTCGCCACTGGGTCGGTGGTGGGCCTGATCGCCGGAGCACTGCTTGGCGGGGTTCTGATGAAACCCGGTCAGGCAGGGATTCCTCGTTTGGCGCGGGGGGGTGGATCCCAGACGAGCAGCCTGGATCTTCCGATCAAGCGGATTGGGGTCCCCACCGGGGCGGATCATCTGAAGCTGGTGGAGGTGTGGTTTGCGGCCACGGCGGAGCATCGGAACGTCGCCTGGACGGAATGGGGGGGGAACCCTTCTGCGAAGCCGGTGGTGTTGGGCTGGGACAAGCCCGGGCGCTGGCCAGTCCTGGATGTCCCTGCGGGGTGGTGTGTGGTGTGGATGGAGGGCAACAGGATCCTCGGCATTTCCGACGCGGACGGCCGTCAGACCAATATGGTGATGGCGGCCGACCCGGTGACCCGTGCGGTCCTCCTTCCTGGAGGGCTTCGTCCCACTGCCGGGAAGGAGTTCGCTTACATGCCGTGAGGCATTCGTAGTTCTGCGAGCCCGGGGACCTCTGGCGTCGTAGGCTTCATCGGGATTTGGAGGCAGAGGTGGTCGAAAATCATGGATTCCTGGCGGCCGTGGCGCTGGTGCCAACCGAGAACTCTGTTGTAGAGCCCTCACGGCAGGAGGTGATGAAGGAAGTCCTGCTCCACTGCGCGGCTGTCCTTGGGCCGGACGCTGATGTGGTTGAGATCCTGCACCATGTCACGCTTCCACCCGCCGCATTTCTGGCCTGGGTGGAGGGCCTGCCCGATGGGGAGCATCGGACCTTCTTGTTGGGGGGCCGGGGGGTGTACCTGCCGGGGCACCACGAGGGCGAGCCGCTTCGGGAGGCCTTTCTGAGGTGTGTACAGGGGCTGGAAGCCAGCCTGATCCAGCGGTTGGAGCTGCTGGGGGAGAAGAGGCAAGGGATGTGGGACCAGAAAGGAGTACCGCAATCCCTGATGGGGGGCTTGGATACGGAGGCCGTTGGTCCAAGTAGGCCCTAGGAGGCAACGGAGGATCAAAGGAGAGGGGGTAGGTGCCCCCTCTCTCTGGGGTTTGTGAGAATCAGCGCCAAAGGCTACTAAATCTTCACTTAGACTTCAT
>CAYSXG010000003.1:146-27264 GCA_964434895.1 uncultured Solibacteraceae bacterium
GGTCGAAGCTAGGGGGAGGGTGCCGTCGGTCGTATTCGGCCGAGAGCTGGTCGAAGCTAGGGGGAGGGTGCCGTCGGTCGTATTCGGCCGAGAGCTGGTCGAAACTGAGGGGTGCGCCAGCCATCTAGGGATGGACCTGGGCGCCGCCCTGACCCCAACGAGCCGAGTTCAGGAGCTGTTGCCGCAAGATTTGGGAGGCGGTGGGCCAGCCTGCGGCCGGGAGCACCTGAGAGGCATCGTTGGCGCTCTGAGCCAGTCCAGCAGCTACGGCCGCCTGGCGCTGAGCCTCTCGGGCAGCCGCGCCCACAAAGGGGGTGGTGTAGGCTGGCTGGCTGCCAATCCTGGCCAGGTAGGCACGGCGGGCCGCTTCCCCGGGAGCCAACTGGGTCACACTTCCCCACTGGCCTGGAGGTGCAATCTGCACCTGGCCGGGGATGGACCGGCCATAGGTGGGCGCCGTTGAAGCTCCGGGGATTCCCTCCTCCAGCGCGTTCAGCATCCCGCGCAGAGCGCCACTTGCAGCGTCCGTCCCCCCATAGACCATGCTGGCGTAGGCCTGCTTGCCGGCCTCACCCACTCTCCCCGTCTCATCCGGTTGGGGACTGACCCACTGCATGGCCGCCCCGGTGACAGGGACGCCGGCGATGACCTGCCGCAACTGGTCGCGTAGACCCGTGTTGTTGTGGCCATACATCTGCTCGGCTTGCTGCGCCTCCATGGCCGCCTTCTGCTGGAGCCTCTGACGGTCAGCGGCATGGTCGGCCGTGGTGTAGCCAACGCCGCGGCCAACCTGGGCGCGAGTTGCCCCGGTGCCCCAGGTGCCCTGGCCGCCCGACTCACTGCTGCCCCAGGCTCCGGTGTAACCGCTGGGGCCCCACCCGCCCCCGCCCCCGCCCTGGCCCTGGCCTCCTCCTTGATCGCCTCCACCTCCCAACAAGCCATCTGCCATGGTGCGGCTCAGCGTGGGTTGCGCTGCATCGTAGGCTGCAGCCCAGTCATCAAAGGACATGGGACTACCGGCCATGGAGGGCCTCGCTCCCATGCTGGAGTTGCATCAGTCGTTGCCAGAGGTGAGGGTTGTTCTGCTTGATGAGAGCCAGGTTCTTCTGGCGGGTCTCCTCGTTGGCCGCCCGCAGTCGTCCGAACTCGACCTGGTCGGCCGGGGAGAGAGACCGGTCCACCGGTTGAGCCAGGATCTGATCCAAAGTGGGCGTGGCGCTGAAAGGCCGGTCGGCAGCGAAGTCCGAGGACATCTGCCGAAGCTCGCCAGCGGCTCTGTCGAAACGGCCGTCGTCGCTCGACCCGCCTCCACCACTCGAACCGCCCCCTGCGTCCCCGCCGCCAGAACCCATCCCACTATGCTGCTGAGCCATGAACTGTTGCTTGACGGGGGGCATCTGGTCGAAGCTGGCCTGTTGGGCAGCGGTCAGAGTGGAGCGGTACTGCTTGAGGTTGACTCCCACATTCCCCGCCGGCGCACCCCCCGAGGCAGGAGGCGGGTTGATTCCAAACAGGCCGCGGATCACACTGAGCGCCCCTCCATGTGCGGTATCAGGAATTCCAGGGGGATTCAGGCTGACGTTCAGGCCCTGTTGCGTCGCCCAGTCCTTCACGCCAGGGAAGGTGTCCGGGTCGCCTCCGTTCTTGACGTGAGCATTCAGGGCCGTCTGCCAGGTCCTGGCGACCTGGTCGGCGCTGACCCCCACCCGCTTCCCGTTCTCGATGCGATACCAGTTCCGCTGGTCCATGTGGTCCTGCTTGAACTTATCCTCCTCGGCTTTGATGCGAGCGGGCAGCACGTAGTGTTCATTGTAGAGGGCTTGCTGGCGCTGGTTGGCGGCATCCAGAGCGTACTGCTCCCGCTCCCGGGGCCCGACGCCAGGGATGGGCGGATTGAGGGCGGCAGCCGCCACGGGGTTACCGGCCGCAGCCATCTTGGCCAGGTCGGCACTGGTGCCTTGGCCGTAGGTGTTGAGCAACTGCTGGCGGAAGGTGGCCTCCGGGGTGCCCTGGGCGAGGCCCTGGGAGGCCAGTCCAGGGCCGAAGACTACGGGCGCCAGGTTATCCCCGGTGCCAATCTGGCCGGCTCCAACACCTGGCACGCCCAGGTAGCTGGAATTCTGAGCCCTGGCCAAATTTTTCGAAGCCGCCGCATGGTAGGCCGCCTCATCGGCCTGACGCTTGGCCTCCTGGCGCTGAAGTTCCGGTTGCCCCGTCAGGCCCAGCATAGCGGCAATGCCCTGCTGCACGGGGCCCAGGTTCGGGTTGAGGTCGCCGGGCAGCTGGCCCAGCATCCGAGAGGCCCGGTCGGAGGCTCCCAGGTCGCCGGCTAGCATCTGGTTCTGCACAGCGTTGCGAACCATGAGGGGCATCCCCTGGCTGGTATTCCAGCCGGCCCTTACCTCGGGAGTCTTGTCGGCCATGTCTTGCTCGGTCATCACGCCGGGGCTGAACTTCCCGGCCCCCGGGCCCAGCAGCCCGGCTCGGACAATCTGCTGGATCACAGCTGGGGAAGCACCAGGTTGAGGGCCTGAGCCACCGGTCTCGGGAATCCAGGTTGCGCTCCCGTCGTCGTTCTGGATGAGCGGCATGTTACGTGCCTCCCGTCTGGAAGTAGTCCCGGGTCGTCATGGTGCTGCTGGGCGTGTTGGGCATACTGCTCGGAGTCGTCATCGTAGCGCTAGGCCCCGTCGTTCCAGCACCTGAGGCCGGGATGCTTTGATAGGAAGGATTCATCGGCTGTCCCCACCAGGTGGGCAGCCCGGCGTTTGGGCCGGTGGTGTTAAGTCCTGAGTTGTCCTGGGACCCCTGCACCGAGCCTCCTGGCACCCCACCACCGCCCCCACCTCCGCCGTGCAGCCCGAGGCCGCCGGCCATGGTGGACTGCACGCCGGTGATCCAGCTGGGCCCCGGTCCTGGGACGCTCGAGCTGCCGCCCGAGAGCTGAGGCCGAGGATAGGCGCCAGGCATTCCAGGTATCCCGTAGTACTGCGAGGGGTCCAACTGCTTTTGGGTCTGGGCGATCTGCTGGGATTGGGTGAACATCTTCTGCTGGTTGGCCGCCTCCTGGGCCTGGAGTTGCATGGCCTGCTGGCCTTGCTGCAGAGCCTGGGCACCTTGCTGCTGCTGCAAACCGAACTGCTGCTGGGCCAGGCCCTGCTGAGCGGTGAACTGGCTGGCTTGCTGCGCGATGCGCTGCTGTTCGAGCTGCATCTGTTGCTGTTGGACAGACCGGTTGGCCGCCGCCTGGTTAATTTCGTTGAGCAGGCCAGCCAGGCCCGACATGTTCGAAATCTGTTGCTCGCCAGCGTTGGACAAAGCGGAGGCTCGCTGCGCACCCAGGGCCTGCATGGCGGGGGCCATCGCCAGGCCGTAGGCGTTCTGGGCTGCGCTGGCTGAGGGAGGCAACCCACGATTGGCCATGTCGCCGCCCCACTCCCGAGCGACCTGGTCACCCATGAGCTGGCCTTGCTGGTCGAAGGCCTGGTTGATGGCCGCCGAGGGGTCATAGCTGGAGACCTTGCTGTAGATGGAATTCAGAAGGCTGGTCAGGTCGCCTGGGCTGTTCGAGCCGCCACCCCCTGGTGCTGGAGTTGCCCCGGAAGCGGGGATCCCTCCTCCACCAGGTGCGGCAGAGGCCACCGGAACCGGAACCACCGGAACTGAAGGTTGGGAGGAGGCCAGATGGTTCTGCATCCAGGGCGCCTGTGAAGCGGTAGCCCCAGCCTTCACAACATCCGAAGGTGCTCCCTGAGTCTGCAGCCATCGCTGCGTGAGTATCCCCGGATTCATCATCATCATCTCGGCTGCAGCCATCGTGAGACCTCCTTGAGAACGATTCTACTTGTTGGACTTGCCGGATTCAAGCTCCTGGTCCTTGCCGGCCTTCCGGCCCCAGTCCTCGGCATACCAGCACAGCATCTTCTGGAGGGCCGGAGAGTCGCTCACGTAGCCCAGGTGGCGCAGCACGCTGGCCCCCTCCCGCAGGAGGATGCCCGCCTCCAGGCAGCCGGCTGGCAACCAAAGGCCGGTCCCGTGGGACTCTCGCAGGCCCCAGGCAATGCTCAAGCAGCCCAAGTAGACCAGCATCTTCTTGACCGATCTGAAGATGCGCCATACCTTCACGCCGCGCTCGGGGTCCTTCGGGTGGCGCAGGCCGTCCGCCACGGCCCGACTTAAACCCAGAACCAGGTCGGCAATCCAGAAGAGGCTCACCCAGATGACGGCCCGAGACCACCAGAAGCCAGCCCAGTTGGTCCGCACCCACTCCCACACCGGAGTGAGCACGGCCGCCAGGAGCCACCGCTCTACCGTCTCCATCTGCAACATGCTGACACCTCCTAACCTGAGACCTTCCAGAGTTCGAACTCGGAACCAGAGGCGAACGTGATGCCAGCGCCACCTGTAGTGTCGATGGCCAGCGAGGTAATCTTGTCGGTGGTGTTGGCCCATTCGCAACAAAAATCCTCAGAATACTGAGGATTGCCGCCACCTGTGAATTTCACCTCAATGCCTTTCGAATGGCTGTAACGCGGCACCGATGCCTGCACCTTGGAGTAAATCTCCATCTCGGCAAAGCAGAAGGTCCCAGCCTCGCGACACACCGTGAGGAACATTCCGTAGGTAGTGGCGCTGCCAGCAACCTGCGAAGGTGTGGCGCCGGAGTTGCTACACACCAGGTCGAGGTAGTTGTAGTTGGCGCCGAAGTCTGAATTGGGGAAAACCCCGATGGGATTATCACCCGCGGCCTTTACGGCCCCGCAGAATACCAGCTTGTAGCGTCTCGCCGCGTCCCCGTCGAGGCCGGTGAAGATCACGGGACTGGCGGTATCAACGGCTAGAGTTTTCCGCTCCACAAACGTCCACATGCCGGCTACAATCTCACCAGGGCTACCCAGGTTGTTGACCGCCTGGACGAGCTGTTGCAAGACCTGGACCAGGTTGTAGCGCCACTGGTTCACTGCCGGGCTTTGGTCCTTGGGAGGCGGCTCGGGAATCGGGAAGATCATGTAGGCATCCCCACGATGTCTTCGTTCAACTCGATGGACCGGAGCCGCCAGCCCGAAGCCGACAGACCCTCCACGTGGACGGAGGCTTCCCGCCACAGGGGTAGCACCCCGGGGTAGAGCGTCCCGGGCATCGTGACGGTCCCCAGGGTGACCACGGTCCAGGAGGCGTCCGGGGCATTCCGGTAGCGAAGCTTGACCGTGGCGCTCCCCGAACCGTCGAGCTGGACCCGCGTGAGCTGCTTCTCGGCGCCCGGGTCACCGGCGAAGCTGGGAGCCGTCTCCAAAATCATGGTGTGCTGAGCGGTAGCCATGGCGCTAGTCTGATCCACGAAAAGGGTCGGGTCCCACTGCACCAGCCGCGAGCCGGCCCCCAGGAAGCCCTTGCCCCAAGGCTGTCCCGCGGCGTCAAACTCAGAGGCGCCCTGGTCCAGCACCACCTGACCGAAGAGGTCGGCACCATCCGCAAAGGTCCAGGCTCCGAGCCAGCGCCCCTCCTTCAGCCCATAGACGTAAGTCAGGTGCTGGGTGAGGTCGGCCAGGCAGAAGGCCTCGTGGATCGAGTCGTACCAGGTGCGGATCTGCTCGACGCCCCCAGCCAGGAAGAGGTCCCGGTGAATAGGCGCGTCGAGGTAAACCAAGCCGCCGTCTGCCGGCGAGTAGGAGCACACCGAGGGGCCGGCCGCCAAGAACAGCACCCGACTGCCGCACTTGCAGACGTGATGCATCGGGGTGGCCACGGCCACCAGTTGCTGAAAGAAGAACCCGATAGCGTTGGGGTCGTCGGCTCCGCGGATGGAGGCGATCCCTTGAGGACCGAAGAGCAGCATCTCGGTGGGGCTCATCGGAATGGCCGCGTCGCACGTGACGATTTTGGGATCGGGCGGACTGGCCTGAGCAGTGGGCCAGTTGCTGACGTTGCCCCTGGCGCTCCAGCGGATGGCCGTATTGTCGGTCACCCCACTGCAGCACTGCACCCCCATGTAACCGTGCATAGCTACGAAGTTCCCGTCGTTGGGGGCCGTGCCCGGACTGGTCAGGCTGGTGCCGTCCCAGAGCTTCAGCGGCCCGGCGGTCGCGCTGATACCGGCCTTGTTGGCGCACCAGAAAGAACCCGAGCTGGGGGTGACCCCTATGGCGGCCGCCATGGGGATGGTAGGCCAGCCCGTGTCGATAGCGCTCGGGGAACCCGGGGTCTCCACATCGATCTGGTAGAGGCCGCCGTTGGCTACGGCCATGACCTTGTGGTTATAGCCGGCGGGCCGGCTCAGGTGGGTGATGGCGTGGCTCAAGTCCACGATGAACCGTAGGCCCTTGCGAGGGCGCCAGACCCCGCTCCTATCCAGCTCCAGGTTCTGGAGCCAGTAGGCCTCTTGAGGGTCGACGGTCTGCCGGGCGAGGCCCGCAGTCCCTGGCTGGATGCGACGCTTGGGCATCCATTACACCGGAAACTGGCGCCGGATCATCCCGCTGATCGGCATGGGGATGGTGGGCGTGTTCTGGGTCAGGTTCAGTTCCTCTTCCTGGCGCAGAAGCTCCACGTCAGCCATGAAGCGGGCCTCGTAGGTTTGGGGGTCCACGCTCCGGGGAACCTCGGGCTGCCGCTTGTAAAACTCGGCCGCCGCCCAAAACACCGGGCTCTGGTGGTAGGCCTCAGGCAAGTCGGGATATTCGGCGTCGGCCACCACCGTGGCGGCATCCAACCTTCGAGGCTTGCGCAGATAAGGGAGCTTCCCGGTGCCGTTGGCGATGGGCACAGGGTAGAGACCAAAGAGGCGCTTGTTGGCGTTGCTGTCGCCGGAATCATCGACTCCCGCCTCGTACCACCAGGCCGAGAAGCAGTTCAGATAGGCGTGGGTCGGGAGGTCCCGCAGTTGCTCGATCTCGCCCTGGGTGGTCATCCTGAGCTTGCGGCCGGCAATCTCCATCGGCTCTTTGATGGTAGGCTTGTAGGCCAGAAAGTCATCCGGCAGGGGATAGAGTTCCTGACTGGCCACCACACTGAACGTGAAGAGCTTATTCAGTTGGACCGGCTTGACCCGCTTGGCGAACTCCAGGCAGCCTTGATGGATGAGGCGCAGAGCGTTGGGCGCAGCCTGGCCGCCGATGCCATAGCCCGGTTGACGGCCGAACGTGGACGACAGGCCCAAGAGTTCCCAGAATAGGCCCAGCATCTCATCAGGTGTCACCAGCCCGCCTCAGTTTCCGCTGGACCACGTCGAGGGCCATTTGGTCAGCCGTCAGGGTATCCTGGGCAAAACGCAGAGCCTGACGCATGGCGGCTTGCGTGCTGGCGTCCTGAGTGCCGGCAATGTTGGCTTGGATCTGGGCCACGTCAGCTGTACGCTGAGAAATCTCAGCCTGAAGGGCCGTGGCGTCAGCCTGGCACTTGGCAACAACCGCCAACTGAACCTCAGTCAATGGAGGAGGCACGGGGGCGGTGAAGCTGGGAGGATTCTTATAAGTGCCGTCTTGGTTCTTTTCGCGAGTCCAACCCCGGGCCTTCGGAGTGGTGCGGTCAACCAACAAGATGTTAGGCCCGAAATGGGGTAGATGAGTAAGGTCGTTCGGGGGAACTGCGATGTTGAGGATTGTCTCTCCGTCCGGAGTCATTTGGAGCATGTCTTGCATCGCCACCCCCTACCTGAAAATCCCAATCACGTAGCCATCGCCACCAGCGCCGGCCGTGCCCACCACGCCAGCTGAGTCACCACCGCCCCCACCTCCAGAGCCCCGGACTCCGTGGCCACCATTACCTCCCGTCGCGCTCCCGTAAGCCCCGCCCCCGCCCCCGCAGCCAAACTCGTCTTCACTGGCTGGGGTCGGGGCATTGGCGCCATTGCCGCCGGCTGTCCCACTCGTAGTCCCGCCGGCCGGAGCGTTGGGATAGCGAGTGGCCAGGCTGCCACGTCCTCCGGGTCCGCCAGCATGATGCCCGGAGGATCCTCCTGACCCTCCCCCGCCAGGACCTGGAAAGCTAGAGGCGCCCGATCCGTCCCCTGCCTGCTGGTAATCCAGCACTCCACTAAACGCCGGGTAAGCGGGAGAGAAGCCACCCGTGCCCTCGGTTCCCAGGACAGTGCCGGTAATCACCATGGAGGTGTCTCCATCTCCTCCAGCCCCAGCCATCAGGGTTCCGATGTTGTCCCCTAGGCCGCGCAGAATACCGTTCGGGTCCACTAGCAGCGTGTCGACACCGTTGAGGAAACCGAGAGCCCCGTTCCCGCCAGCACCTGGTGCGTATCCAACCGTCGTATAGGTGGGGCCGGCTGTCAGGCATTGAATAAAAGTGGAGCCACCATCCTGAAAGACAGCTGGCCCAGGAACGCCGGCTCCGATGGAGATCACCAAGTCACGGGATGGGAGGTCAGCGATCTTGCCCTGGACTCGAACCGGCATAGCCGCGCTACCCCCAGGGCCACCAGCGGAACCTCCTGCGTGGGGATAGTTGCCGGCCCCTTGGCCGTTCCCACCACCTCCACAGAAAATCCACTCATACTCCGTATATCCAACGGGGATGCTAAAGGACGCAGAGGCAGACCAATACTTCCTGAGCGGGGGTATGCCGCCCGGGTCTTTCTGGATTCCATCGCTCTGCATCACGAGGCCGCCCGCCCGCTGACCTGGGCGATGCAGGTCATGGTGTCCGTGCCGCTCGAGTTCGTGAGGGTCACCTTGGCTCGTGTGTGGATGGCCTCAACGCTCCAGCCCGAGGAACCGTCCGTGGGGGTCGCGCCGATGGTCAGTTGCCGATGCCAGGGCCAGACGCCGGCGGCAGCGTCCTCGGGCTCGCCCTGGTAGATGTCCACGGTGAGCGCCTGGTCGGCCCAGACGCTGCCGGTGAGGCGGGCCATTCCGGTGATGTCCAGCACGGCATCCCCGGCGGCATCCTTCAATGTGAGGCTACGGCCATCCGCACACTGCGCCGTGGACCTGACCAGGCGCGGTTTGTAAGTGGAGATGCTGCGTTGATCGGGCATTCACCCTCCTCTTACCGGTTGCGAATCAAGAAGAAGTTGCCGGCCGAGCCGTTAGAGCCAGTGTAGCCGGTCCCGGGCGAAGCCGCTCCCGAACCGCCGGCCACCGACACGGTGTAGGGGCAGGTCTTGGAGTTGGTAATGAGGACCACGCAGCCGCCGCCTCCACCAGCTCCACCGTCAGCGTTCCCCGAGACACCAGCCGCACCGGCCCCACCGATGGCCGAGAGGTTGCCGGCGCCGGCCAGCACGCGAGCAGCGACGAAGACGATTCCGCCCCCGCTGCCCCCACCGCCCCCGGCGTGAGAGGAGGTCGCGTTGTTGCCGCCTGCGCCACCCGCGCCACCCCCGATCAGGGTCGTTCCGCCGAAGCCCGTATACCGAAGAGCCGAGAGGGCCGCCGTGTAGGCGGCAGCCGTAGTGCCCCCCGTGTTGGTCCCGTTGGCTGCCGCCCCCCCGGCCCCACCGGAACCAGCTGACAGATTGGAGGCCGAAGCGTTGCTGGCCGCGCCAGCGCCTGAGGCCCCAAAGGCCGCGGCCGAGATCGCACCACCGGCTGAGCCGCCCGAGGCCGCGTTACCGCTGCAGTCGATGGTGCCGTTCGTGGCGATGGTCAGGGTGTTCTGCACGTAGACGGGATATTGAG
The DNA here is from genome assembly GCA_964434895.1 of uncultured Solibacteraceae bacterium. Classification (GTDB taxonomy): domain Bacteria; phylum Acidobacteriota; class Holophagae; order Holophagales; family Holophagaceae; genus CAYSXG01. The sequence goes on from CAYSXG010000003.1 coordinate 9,776, forward strand.
CCGTGGCCAGCACCACGTTAGCGGCTACCGTCAAGCTCCGGTAGGACCAGGCTCGACTCAGCGTCGTGTTGCTGGAGATCACCACGTCACCGTCCACGCCAGCTCCGAAGATGGCCTTGCCCACGTTGGCCTCGGGGTTGTCCACCGTGGTGTAGGTGGGCTGGCTGAAAGCCTGCTGAGCCAGCAGGCCGAAGGTCAGCAGGAGCGCCAACAGCATGGCGCGGCCAAAGCTTTGCATGTTACTCCACCTCCTCAAAGATTGGCTCGCGCTTCCAGATTTGAAGCGAGCTGTCGAACTTGGGGGAGCGGTCATCCATCCGACCCTCGAGATACTGGATCTCCTCCCGGTCGTCGGTCACGTAGATGACCCCGAACTTGCCCTGGGGTACAAACCGGGCGCAGTCACGGACCGGCTCCTGGCAGATCAGGCGTGGCACGCCTCCATCCAGGTTGGCCACCTTGTGGTATTCGGGCACTCGGAACGGGAAGCGGACCACCAGGTGACGCTTGGGGCTGTAGAAGGTCACCCGCTCGCCTACCTGTCTGCGCACGGGGGGCAGGCCGAACCCGTCCTTCAGGCCCAGTCCTTTCGTGATGGCCTCGGAGGAGAGCGGCGCACCGGCCACCACCGGTGCAGAAGAAGTGGAAGGGGCCGCCTCCTCAACCGTCATCGCGGCCAGGGCTTCGACTACTGCATTCTGTGTGTCCATGGCTTCCTTTCAGTGGAGAGCTGCCGACCGGGAGGAGGTCGCCCCTCCCGGTCGGCAGCTCAAGTCCTTAGGCTGCGGTTCGCAGGTCGCGGGCGTTGATCATGACTTCCTGGAAGGTGACCTCCAGGGAGCAGCGGGTCCGCCACTCCTCGAGCTGCACGTCGGTCTTGGCCACCTCGAGGTCCTGGCGGTGCTCCATGTCCTTCATCAGCACGAACTGGACGTAATCCAGATCGGTGACGGTCATGGCCTCGGCGTGGTAGGTGCTCTCGTCGAAATTGGGCTCGTGGATCAGCTCGATGGTGCCGGCGCCGTTCATGTAGCTGGTCACCGTGAAGCCAAGCGCGCCGGTCATCTTGTCGTTGATGCGCAGGCGATCCCGCCCCATACGCTCCGCCTCAGTCAGGGCCTTGCGCGAGCAGAGCGCCCACTTCTGCACCGTGTCGCTGGCGTTGATGAACACCGGCTCCACGATGTCCTGGGTGAACTGCGTCTCGGTGATGGGCTGGCCGCCGGAATGGTCATACAGCGCATCAATGCTGTACCAGAGGCCGTTCATGAAGTAGAGGGTCTTGTTGTCCGAGTCGAGGCCCATGCCCTTACGGCCGAGCAGGAGACGCCGGTTCACGTCCTTCAGGTGCTCGATGGCCTTGTCTTCGCGGTCCGCATCGATGCGGTTCTGCCTCTGCTCATCGGAGTAGTAGGACCACTCCAAGATAGTATGGTCAGACCATTCGATGGGGGTGGTGACCGTCTCGACGAAGTTGGTGCCGCGGGTGACCTCGGTTACCCAGCTGTTCTTGACCGTATAGGCCTCAGCCGCGGTGTTGCCGGTGCGGATGATGTAGTCGCCGTTGTTGATGGCGTGGGCGCCGTCCCCGGAGGTTCCGGCTGCCCGCTGCACGTCGAGCGTGTTGGTGTTCTGATCCACTTCGTTGCAGTAGATTTGCTCACCGGTGCGGGGGATGACGAGGGTGTCACCGGCCACCATGAAACTGGCATCGGCCACCACCAGGGAGGTATCGGTGGACAGATAGCCGCCGCCGTGGTTGACGGTAGTTTGGGTGCCGCGCGGGCGGCGTTCCTGGATCTGGAACTCAAAGTTGTGGACGCGCCGGATGCGCTTACGGACCTTGGTCAGCAGCTTCGTGAAACGGGCCGCCGACTTCTGGAGCCGCTGGAGCCGCGCAATATCCGGTACGCGGGATTGGGTATCACTCTGGAGGAGGATGGTCCCAGTGGTTGGGGGCATGCTTGCGTCTCCTTACCAATCAGTATCGGCGGCGTAGGCAGCGTCTCGTTGCTGCCGAGCTGCCAGCAGCCGGTCGGCCATCTTGGCTGGCTGCTTCCGAGGGGCAGTCTGACTGGGGGACACCGTGCGGACTTTGCTGGCCATCGTCCCGGAGGTCAGCTTCCGGTCCCGGCCGTCCTGAGCTTCCTTCCGCCCGGCCTGCCGAGCTGCTTGCAGGTTCGAAGCCTGTTGCTTCTTGCTCTGCTCCAGCTCGGCTTTGGCCTGGAGGAGGTCCACATAGTGGCGCCCCCACTTGCGCATCACGGCCGGCTCGAGCTTGCGGAGCACCTCGAAGATTTCCGGGTGCTCCATCAGGTCAGCCTGCACGCGGTCGGCGTGGGAGTTCAGGGTGCCGGAATAGTCCACCAGTTCTTCAGCAGCTTCTCGCCAGGCCCGGTCACGAGATTCCTGAGCGGTCTTGGCCTGTTGGACCGTGGCCTGAGCCTGGACTTGCTGCTGCTGCCAGTGCTGGTAGAGGATTTGCTGCGGGGTAATCCCGTAGCGGTCCGCATAGTGCTGCAGTCGTTCCTGCTGGTCAGGCGGCAGGTCGGCAAAGAGCGGAGGTTCGCTTGGCACCTGCTGCGCCTTGGCCAGGGCCTCTTCGGCCTGGGCGGTCTGCCACTCGAGCTGCTTGGTGCGCTGTTGAAGCTGCGTTACGTTGCGCTCGAGGTGGTTATAGCTGCGCTCCAGGTCCGCCTGGCTCTTGAACTTCCCCAGGATGAGCGGTTGTTCTTTGGCCGGGGGGCTCGGGTCCGAGTTGTCCAAGTCGGGCTCGGCCTGGTCGAGTTGTCCTCCAGCTTCAAGAGCCGGGTCCGGGTGTTCTTCTGCCCCTGACTCTACCACAGAAGGTGAATCGGTTTCAACCCCCTGCTCGGGCTCGGGTTCCTGTGCCTGGCCCTCCGGTTCACCGGCCTCACCCTTCGGCTTGCCATGGACCTTCTCGGCCACCAGTTCGCGAGGAGTGGGTGCGTCTGGGCCTTCCTCCACCTCATCGGGGATGTCAAAGGTTTGGTTGCTCTTGTCGATTACGTGCACAGGCTGGGAACCTCCTCAGGAAGTGGCGTGGGCTCGGGCTGGTTGGATCGGGCGAAATCGGCACGCATCTGCTCGGCCTGCTGGACCAGAGCCTGGAGGACCAATTCCAGTTGCTGGGCCTCCAGGGCCTCGCCGTGCCAGGCATACCGTTGACGCTTGGTGCTGGCGGTCAGGCTGTGGTCCTGCTTGGCTACGGCCCGCTGGCGGCCGTAGTTGCGGATGGCCAGCCAGAACAAGGGCCCCTGGTTGCTGAGCACCCGGCCCGCGTGCAAAAAGGCACCTGCCTCCTCCATGGTGATGCCCAGTCGCTGGGCGACCTGGTGGACCAGCATCACGGGCACCTGGTCGGCCGGGTGCATCATGCGCTGTAGGCCTCCTGAAGTTCAGAAAGGGACGCCTGCTGCCCGAAGAGGTCCTGGCCGGTCGGAGCGTAAGGGCTCTGGAATGGAGGCTGTCCCATGGGGCTAGGCCCCGGCCCGCCTGGAGTCATCCCTGGAGCCCCAGGCATCGGAGGGCCACCCATACGGACCTGGCCAGGCATTCCCCGGGCTTGCATCTGCTGCTGCATCTCAGCAGCCACTTGCTCCTGGGGCTTCATGAACCGGTCCTTGTACTCGGGGGCCACCTGCTCGATGTAGGCCTGGGTCACCTCACGGGCATCTACGTTGGGATCGTGAGCGCGCAGGATCATCAGTTGGTACATGTCGCTGACCTGCTTTTGCTTCAGGGCCTTGAGGGCTGAGGTGCTGGCTGTAGCCACCCCGTAGAGCTGGGCTGAGCGGAAGTCCTCCGGGTAGATGGTGACCGGCTCGCCCTTCTGGCCCGTGACGCTGACCTGAAGCTCGTAGTCCTGGAACTGCTGGACCAGTTCTTGCGCCTGGTCCGCCACGGGGATCGTCCAGTCGTCACTAAAGTTGTCGGCCAGGAGCTTGTCTCGCAGGCCACCAGCTTGAGCCGCGATGGACAGCGCTGTGGCTGTGCCTTTCTCGCCCTGAGCCCCGAAGCCGCCCCGGCCCGGGTCCGAGCTGCCCAGGGCGCTATCCATCCTGGCGGCCAGGATGTCGGCCTCCGCGTGGCCTACCTGACGGCTCATCTCGTTGGGGACCAACCACTGCGGCTGCCAGCCTATGGGGCCTGTGTAGTTGACCTCAGCCCCCGGCTCCCAGCGAAGCCCGGACAGGACCACCGATTGGTGTCGCAGTAATGGTGGCATGGCGGTCATCAGAGCCTGGTGGCCAGCAGCGCCGCGCATCGACTGGATGCCCCGGATTAGGTACCGGGAAATCTGGTAGTCGGACAGCGCCCAGAACCGGCCGTGCAGCGGGTAGTTCTTGGTGATCACGAATGGGTAAAGGGCGTGCCCGAAGGGGCTCGGGCCGTAGTAGCAGACCCAGGCCCGATTCAGGAGGACGATGCGCTCCAGCTCGAACTCTTTGCGGCGCCAGCACTCGATGACCTCGACAGCGTTCCGCTCTTTGCCGTCCTCGGTGAAGAGCTGCTGGGGAATGGCCCCCACTCGCATCCCGATCTCCTCCGACCAGTGGAGGGCTGACCGGAGCTGGACCTCGGCGCGCATCGGGAGCTGCATCCGAATAGCCCGCTCCACGGCTCGGCTATCCCAGCCTTCGGTGACCACCTTCTCGCGAGCATCAACGGCTGACATATAGTCGCTCACGATGAACCACTCGCCGTCCTGCACGTCCTCGACCCGGTCGTCAGGGAACCACTGGGTGATGTGGAGCGGCCGGAAGTTGGGGCTGTCCCGGATCACTCGCTTCTTCTTGATCCAGGCGTAGTCGCCGTCTTCGATCCAGAGCGGCTCAACCTCGCCGGTCTGCAGGTTCATCGACAGGGTCTTGAGCGGAACCCGCTGCCAGAAGCTGCGCTTGCGCTCCTTGTAGTCCCACCAAAGGTGCCAGGCAGTGGTCCCGGCTAGGGTGGTCGCGTTGAAACCAGCCAGAATGCGAGCCCGCGGCCGAATCTTCCTCAGGTGGTAGTTCATGATGGAGGTCATGGTCTGAGCCTGGGCCCAGGTGGAATCCCGCCCTGGCTCGTAGTCCCAAATAGGGGGCGAGGAAAACATGGCGTCGGCCATCTTGGCCAGGCGCATCTGGGCCGTCGAGAACAGCACCGGGTCATAGGTGGTGACGGCCCACGGGTTGGCCTTCTCGTTCAGGAAGCTGCAATAGTGCTGGTCCGCCAGCATAGCCATCCGCTCGATTTCTCGCTTGGCCAGGGCCGAGTACTGCAGCCGATTGATGATCCAGTCTCGAACCTTTCCGTGCTTGACGCTGTCCAAGTCCAGCTTGACGGTCTTCCAGGGGAGCGCTCGCTCGATGGCTTTGGTGGGCTTACGCTTGGCAGCACGGCCAGGGAGAATCAAGGATGGCCCGGAGATCACCGGACTGGGTGGGATGCCTGCACCCATCGGTCCCATCAACCCTGGTGTCACGAGGGAGGTGGCCATCAGGCAGCCCTTCCTTCCGCCCGGCCCTCAGGCAACCCGGCCACCTCATCCCAGTGAGCGAAACGGGTCGGCCGCTGCCCAGCAGGGTAGTAGGCTGCCATGTGCTCGTAGCCGGCCTCCAGACATAGCGCCAGGCTCTTGGGGCCGTCATCGTGGACATTGGTCAGTTCGCCGTTGATGATGACCTTGCGCTCGGGGTGACCCCACCGGGTCAGGCCGTTGGGCATGATCCGCCGGCGCAGCTCGCGGAACTGGGTGCGCATCAGCTCCAGGGCCTGGTCCGAGTCGGCCTGGTAAAGCTTCAGTCGGCCGCTCTTCACGGCACCCTGAAGCCGCTGCCCCATCCGGTCCACGTCCCGGGGAGTGGACTGGACCACGTGCACTTGGTCCTTGCCCCAGCGAGCCTCCAGGGTGGCGGCTGGGCCATCACCCACCCCGCGGCCGTCCACGGCAGCCCGGATGCAGTGGAAGCGGATGAAGAGGATCTGCTCGATCCGGTCTACCAGTGCCTCGGGTCGCTGGCCGGGCCAGAACACGATGTAGACCAGTTCGATGCGAGGGCAGCGTTCGGTCTCGCCGTCCTCGCCTTTCTGGGTCATCCAGTCCAGCCGGGCCACGGTTACGCAGGTATTGTCCCGCTTCTCGGTCCAGCTCGGGTCGTAAGCCATCTCGTCCGGCTGCTCATCAGCCCCGCAGAAGTCCACCCCCCCGACGTAGAGCACCTGGCTTCCCGCTTTTTCCTGGCGGCCGTGCTGGCCGGCCAGTTGGACCAGGTCCTCAGGAGCGAACATGGAACCGATCTTGGTGGGCACCGTCAGGAGGTACTCGCTTTGCATCTTGGGGTGGCTCCAGGTTAGCCGTTGGGCCTCCCGCTCCACGAAGCGGCCGTAGTCCTCATTGTACTTGGCCACCTCATCCCACGGCACCGTGAAGACCCTGCGCTTGCCGTCTTTGGCCTCCAGTACCCGCAACTCCTCAATCTTTCGCGTCATCAAGCTCTGCTCATCCCACATCGTGCCGAAGAAGAAGGCTGGGGCCGAAGTGGTGGAGCGCATCGGGGACAGATCGTTCTCCCACACGTCCAAGCTGGTGTGTTGGCACTCGTCCACGGTGAACCAGCCATTGGCGGTCAGCCCGCGCCGGCTGGCCCGCTCCTGGGCGCTCAGGAAGGCGATGAGGGCTGGGAAGCTGCGCAGGCGGTAGATGTAGCCGCGCAAAGGCTGCCACTCCTCACGAGGATACAGCGTTCCGCTCAGGCGCTGGATGGCATCCTGGAGGCGCATCCAGGACACCGTGATTTGCGGGTCGCGGGTGGGCGCCGACTTGATGGCCTGGAAAGTTTCGATCCTGGGAAAGTGGCCGGCCTTGACGCGGGGACCGAAAGTCAGGAGTCCGCGCTGGGTCCAGGCGCAGTCGAGGTGGTTCTTGCCGGCCTGGCGGGCCATGCAACCCACGATCTCCTCCGTGCCGCCCCCGGTGTAGGCCTGCCAGACAGCCCGCTCCATGGCCACCAGGATGTCCAGCTGATAGGGGTAGAGCGGCCGATCCCGATAGACGCGGGCATACCACTCTTGAGGGGCCCAGGTCAGCGGACTGCTCACCGGAACGGAGTGAACGGCGCGTCCCCGTTCGTGACGGTGATGCCCAAGTGGTGGAAGGCCGCTCGAGCCGTCTCCCACTGGTCAGGGTGGACAATCGCGATGATGGGCTTTTGCGGGGTCAGGCAGCCCACCACGAAGCCGCTCTGCTCAGGTTTGCCCTCCGGGAACACCCAGCGGATGTCTCCCATTCGGATGTCGGGGCAGTCGTAGAGGGTCACGTCGATACCCCGCCACTGTTCGACCAGGCCGCGGCTCGTGCCGCACACCACCTCCATCCCTGACCGGATGTGGTGATAGATGCCTCGCTTGACGGCTTCGAGCTTGGCGGTAGCCGCTTCGACGCTCACCAGGACCTCGGCTGGCGGTAGCCCATAGCCACGTCGTAAGGCTGGTCCCAGCCAATTTGCTCGAGCAGCTTGCCTTCCACCCGCACCCTTAAGCCGTTGGCGATAGCCAGCTGCTCCATCTCGACCAGGTCGTCAGGATGGCAGAGCAACCGATGCTCATCGAGCTGGGGATCGCCCGGCACCTGGCTGGCATCCTCCACCAGGGTCACCCAGGCTTCACCGTCCCCGTAACGGCTCAGCTCCTCGTCGGTCAGGATTTGAGCCGAGGTGCAGGCCCGATCAGCGGCGGTAGCACCCTCGGCGGCAGCCCGCTCTTGGCGACGAAGCGGATTGCTCATCGGGGACCCAGCTTATCGTAGGGATCAGAGCGAGGGCCGCTGGATTTTTGATCGGCTCCAATCCACTTGGCAAAGGCCTGCTGAGCCTCACGCTGAGCCCATTCAGACTCACCCACGTAGTCCTTCAGACAAACCGTGAAGCCAGCCACAAACGCGTCCTCCAGGGTGGGTTCCAAGTAGCCTCCCCAAACGCAAACGGCCCACGCTGCGCAGCGCCGCCCACAGGCGCTGAATCACGTGGGCCGTTGTTGATGGCCGGCGGGCCTTCTCGCGAAGGTTATCCGTTCAGCCGGCCGACGCCCTTAAGCGCCAGCAACGGTTATCCAACCGAAAGTCAGTCTACAGGATTTTCTTCAAGTTCGCAAGCCAGGAGGCGGGCCCTGGGGCACCCCTTCCTGGACCCAAAGGGAAGCCCAATCCACCTTCACTTCCAGCTTATCCAGACCGTTCAGGGTCGCCACATTGGCTCGGATTTTAGCCCGGGTAGCCCGCTCATGAGAGATGCTCTTGTAGTCCACCCCGAACTTCTCGTCCGGGTGTCCCTCGGCGTGCTGGGCCATCCGATGACTGTCGGCCAGGTCCGCCAGTGCCCCGTGAGTCAGCCGCTCCTGAAGCTCCAAGAGAGGCTGGGTAGCCTGGAGGCGAGCGATGGCCTTACGCACATAGCCCACGTAACGGATGGCTTCCGTGTCTCGAATCAAGAAGCCCAGCTCGAGGGTGAGCTGGTCCGCGATGGACTGCCAGCCGTGCCCCTGAAGCCACAGCTCATAGGCTCGGAGTTGCCGCCGGTGCAATTCGTCCTTGGTTGATCGCGCACGTGGGGCCTTACCCGATTTGTGAGCTTTGTGGGGCATCCCCCCTAAGATACCCCATCCAGCGAATCCTTTTCAAGCCCAGGGGGCCTAGGGGACTATGGGGGACCTTGCCACCGAGCGGCCATCTCCCCAAGCTCATCGAACAACTGAAGGGCGTGGGGGTGGCGACCAGCGTTGCAGACCCTGGCGAGAATCCTAAGCGCCATCTCAATTCTATCAGCTTGGGGGAGATGGGCCAGACCCTCCTTCATGATGGCAAAGAAGGTCTCCCGTCGGGAAACGTAGGTTTCTTCGGAGATTGGTTCACAGGGCCAGGTTTGGCGGGCTCTGTCGAGGAGGTCCTGGTGAGGGTAGGGGGCCTCTGGGGGGGTAGGGGCCTCTCCTATAGCAGCTACATGGTACACGTTTTTATCTCCTGAGCTAAAAGTTTGTTGTACTATCCTCCTTAGAGGAGGTCCCCTAGGTCCCCTAGGTCCACTAATTCGTTGCGAACATTGGGATTGTTTTGGGGGGCCTTTTGGGGGACCTCGGAAGGTCCCTCTACCTGGAGTCGATATTGTTTGGTCCCACAGTATTTACGAGAGGCGACCTTGACAGTGAAGTTGCCATAGACCCGGTCTACCTGGCTGGACAGGCGGACTCCCAGGGAGGTCAGGCGTCCATGGTCGGAGCTTCCCCGGAGGAGGTTGGCCAGGTGACCGCATTGGCAGAGCCCGTACAGCTCCTGAGTGGTCACTGGTAGCTCGCGAAACTGCTCCCACCAGGCCTCCAGGTAAGCTTCCCACTCCTGGCTGTCCTGGTCTGAACGCTCGTAGAGTTCTTGAGCGTTGGCCAGCCAGTCTGGTTGCTCGGCGTGCTGGAGGATGCCTCCGACGACCTGGGCCCACCGCTCGAAGCTCCCCAGGGAGCCCTGGGGCCGAGGGCGACCGGCCACCAGCCAGGCCTGACAGAGGACCAGCGCGGACCAGAGGAGGCGGGGCCGGTGCTCGGTGACCCAGTCCAGGAGGTCAGGGTGCCGGAACTCGTCGGGTTGGCGTAGCCAGGGGCGCTGACAGCGGGGGTCGATGCGCATCGAAACGGAGCGGCGGGCGGCGTCGGTGTTGACAGTGGGGTTGTTGACGGTGACCAACCAGGTGGTGCGGTTGGGGTAGGCCACGTTCTGGGTGCTACCCAGGATCCGGTCGCACCAGGTGGGAGAGGTGAGGGCAGCCATCAGGCTGGCTGAGTCCAGGCTGTGCCGCACGTCGTCCACGCAGATGATGGCCGGGGCGTCCCGGAGCACGGAGGTAATCCGTTTGCGCCACTCCTCGTCATCTCGGCCTTCGGTCATGGTGGTGGGAAGGCGCCCGGTGGTGATGAGTCCGACGCAGCGGGCGAAGAGGCTTTTCCCGGAGCCCTGGACGCTGGCCTCCACCAGGTGGAGGGGCGTGGGGTGCTCCCCGATGAGGGGCCGTACCAGGGGCAACAGGATGGCCCCCAGGGCGTGGGTCCGGCTGGCCAGGTTGGCCCACTTCCACCCGTCCAGCAGCTCGTCCAGGAGCCACCGGCGAGCCTCCACCAGGTCCTGGAGGTCGGGCCGGGGGGGTAAAGCCGGGAGCTGAAGGTTGGGCTGAAGGTAGGTGCGGCTGGGCTCGTGGTAGCCCGGGGTCTGGAGGAGCAGTCCTTCGGCGGTGAGGACGGGTGTCTCTACGACCTGGTCGAGGAAGGGAAGGGGCCAACCGGGGGAGTGGAGGAGGGCCTGGGCTACGGACCGGTCGGGGTAGGCGGGGACCTCCACGGTGTCCTTCCTGCGCCGCACCTCTCGCCTCCATTGGGCGGCCCGGGCCAACTCACCCATCAGAGCGTCGCAGGTAAGGGGGTCGAGTTGGGGGCGGTCGCCCACCTGGCGCAGGCGGACCAACTGACCTCCGCGGACGAAGAGCCGGGGATCGGCCCGGTTGGCCTCCGCCAGGGCCCCCATCGCCTCCGCCATGATCTCCTGAAGCTCGCGGTCTCCCACGAGGATGACAGACGGCTCTGGAGCGGGAGGGGGCGGCTCCAGGTGCTCGAGCAGCTCGGGGGGGTTTCCGAGGTTGAGCCAATCCGAGAGGTCCCCTTTATCGGGGACGCCGGGCAATGGGGCAAGCAGCTCGGCCAGTGCGCTGGCGTTCTGGAGCATCTTGTGGACGCGGGTGGCGTAGGCTCGCCCTGGGGGGTCGTTGTCGGGGATTATCCGGACACGACGGCCTTCCAGGCAGGCCATCTCCTCCTGGCGCAGACCGTTGCCCCCGCAGCCTCCGGCGGCCGTCGTGGCCGTGAGGCCCACCGTCCAGGCCCGGTCCACATCCTTCTCGCCTTCCAGCCAATAGATAGGGTCTGGGGCTTTGGCCAGGTCGGGCAGGCGGTAGAGGACCATGCGGGTGGCCTGGCCGTTGGTATGGCGCATCCCTGGCTTCCAGGCCAGCGCCTCCCAGCGGTGCTGGCGGAATTCCTTGGGCTCGTGGCGCGTGACCTTGAAGAGCGGCTCCCCGGCCTCATCTCGGTAGACGTACTCGTCCAAGACGAAGCCCAGCTTGCCTTTTTTGGGAGTGTCGTCCACGGGGGGGAGTCCTAGCTCGCGGGCCAGCTCGACCAGGTGGCCAGTGCGCTGGCAGGAGTGGCACTTCCAGGCCCCGGACTCGCAGTTGAGGCTGAGGCTGGGGTTGCGGTCGTCGTGGAAGGGGCAGAGGGCCTTGGCCCACTGGCCGCGTTGAGAGCCGAACTTCTGGAGGTGCTGGCGAGCCCAATCCTGGTAGAGGCTCATGCGAGGGCGGCCAGGATGTCTTCCTCCTGGTTGACCAGGTCGACTACCTGGGTCCGGACCGCCCGAGGCAGTTGCCGGAGGGAGGCACGAGCAGCCTCCAGACTGCGGAGGCTGCTCGTGCCTCCCTCCGGCAACTGAGGTGTTGGCTCTTGAGGTTTTGGGCCTCCCATCCGCTGGGCGGAGGTGTGCTTGTTGGCGCACTTTCGGCTGCAGAACTTGGTCCTGGTGGTTTTGGAGACGAAGTCGTGGCCACAATGTTTGCACTGCTTGGTCATCTTGGTAGGCTCCTTTGCTGGGATAGGTGGGGCGGGGATGTTGGCGGGCAGGGGTCGGTCCTCCCGAACAGGTGGACAGGGAGTTCGCTTGTTGAGACAGCGGATCACGGTAAACAGGGTCGGCTCCTGGCCAGGTCGTTGCGAACTGGCTTCTTCGATGGAGGCGGGGCTCCCACAGGTTGGACAGGTGGTGATGTGCTGGTGAGCCTCGCGCAGACGGTCCAGGATCCGATCCTGGATCGTCTGCGCGAGGCCCACCACATTATTGAAGGTGGACTCCACAGGATAGGGGTCGCTTTCTTTCTGGAGCAAACGCACTGCGTCTGCTCCAGAAAGGCCGTAGAATGGGTTGGCTACCAGAGGCTTGGGGGGATTGGTCCAGTGTTTGCGGATGGTGCTGATTCCGATAGAACACCCGAAGGTTTGGGCGAACTCAGCCTGGACCACCGGTGGCGGCTTGTGGTTGCTGCGGATCCATTCGATTTGCTCGCGGGTAACCAACGACTTCACAGCCCGAACATGTCCCAGACGTTGCCCAGGCCGTTGTCTCGCTGGACCTTCTTGAGTTCCACCAGGCACTCCGGGCGTAGGCTGTCCTTCAGGCTGATGCTGGCGGGAGATTGCACGAGGAGGCGGGCCACGTCGGGCCAGGTGCAGGCCCAGGTTCGGCTGGAGCCCGGGAAGACGCGCTGGATCACCAGGAGGGCTTTGCCGCCCCGCGCGTGGAGGCCGGACATTCCCAGGCGCTCCCGGGGGCTGAGTCGGGCCCAGGGGAAACGGTCGGAGCGACACTCCTTGCACTCCACGCCCCAGACGGCGCCGCCTTCCATCACAGCCAGGTAGTCCAGAGGCGGGATCTCCCGCTGGCCGACCGTCCAGGCCCCCAATGCTTTCAGGGCCTGGCGCACTTCCTGCTCGAGTTTCTTGCCGTAGCTTGACAAATCTTCAATCTCCTGGCCAAAAAATAGGTCCATCGAGGGGCAGAGGCTTATGTTTCCTCAGGAAACATAAGCCTCTGCCCCTCGATGTCGGGAGGAATCTGGGTGGAAAGGAAGCGTTGCTCCTCGAGCCACTTCCGGCCGGCCGCGGTGACATCCCAGGTCGTGTGCCACTTGCCCCAACCGGAGCGCTCGGAGGTCAGCACCAGGTAGCCCTGACGTTGGAGAGTCTCCAGGTTCATTTCCAGGGTGTTCTTGGCGCAGCGGAGCAGTTGACACATCTCTTTTTTGCTGAAGTCCTGCACCAAAATGGCCTTGGCAAGGATTTGGCGGCGCCGGGCGATGCCTCGGGGACGGCTTCTCATGCGGACCTCCGTTGGCTGGGCATCGAACGAATGCAAGCGTCCAGAAAGACCTGGACCTGCTGGCGGTCTTCCTGGTCCAGTTCCGAGATGTCGCGGATGAGCTGGCGCAGCTCGGCTGGGAGGAGATCCTGAGCACCCGTGCTCAGGATCTCCTCCCAGCGCTCAGGGGTCACGTCTAGAGGCACGTAGCCAGCGCTCAGGAGCACCTCCAGGGGCTTGACTCCTTGAGGTTCAAGCAAGAGGCCGAGGCCCTCCACGGTGGCGCGGACGGGGATTTTGCCGCGCAGGATGTGGCTGAACTGGGTGAAGTGGCAACCGACAATCTCGGCGGCCTGAGCGCGTCGGCGGCGCCAAGGACGCATCCAGACCTTCATCTTGCTGGCGAAGCTGCGTCGACTCACGCCACCTCCTCCTGAGTTTCCAGCCCTGGGCAGGCGCCTATCTGGCGGTGATACTTGCGGCACATCTGGACGGCCAGGCCCCATTGCCGGCTGGAGAGGCCGCCGCGCAGGACCTGCTCGACCAGGCTGTGCCCGAACTCGGTGTCGGCCCCGTTGAAGCCCACGTCGTTTCGGGCGCCGGCCCGGTCGGGGTCCAGGTCGGCCAGCGCAAGCAGGGCCTGCCGCGCCCAGGCCTCCTGATCCCCCTGAGCCTGCCGGGGGGCGTTGGCCAGGAAGGTGGGCACTACGGCCAGGCTCTCGGGCGCCAGGGTCGACACGCCGGCCTCGGGGGAGCCAGGCAAGCCACGCAAGAGAGTCTTGGCGTAGCCCTTGGTCTGGAAGCGGGGGTCGCACAAGACGATGAGGCCCCGGTCGGTCTCTCGTCGGATAAGCCGGCCTACGGCCTGGTCGAGGGCCATCTTGGCCTTGGGCACGCTGATCTTGAAGAAGCCCTCTTTGCCGGTCGCCTCCAGGCGCGCGGCCATCACCGGGTGGGTGGGGTTGGGCACCGGGATCTTGTCGATGATGACACAGCTCAACTGCTCGCCGGCGACGTCCACCCCTTCCCAAAAGGAGCTGGTGGCGAAAAGGACGGGGTTTGGCGTGGTCCGGAACCAGGAGAGGATGGCCGACTTGGAAGCGTCCCCCTGGCAGAGGGACGGCCAGGGCAGTTCCCCCAGCAGTTCGCGGACCTCGCGGAGCACTCCATAGGAGGTGAAGAGCACGAAGGCCCGGCCCTGGGTGGCCTCCAGGCAGGCCCGGATGTGGGGGGCCAGGGCCAGGGCGTAACGCCGGCTGGAATCCCGATGGTTCTCGCGGGGACGACGCTCGATGGCTGATTCAGGGATGGCCGGCAAGTAGTAGAGGGCCTGCCGGCGGTAGTTGTAAGGGCTTTCCACGGCGATCTCTAGAGGGTTGGCCAGGCCCAGGGTGGCCTTCTGGTAGGCGAAAGCGCTGTCCGGGTTCCGACTGGTCGTGAGGGTGGCGCTGGTCAGAAGGGCCGGCTTGATCCAGAGGTTCTGTTTGCACCAGGTGGACACGTCTACCAGGGTCAGGCGGTAGGTGGCCGCCTTCCCCACCTGGTGGACTTCGGCCCAGAGGACGGCCTGTTCGGAGGTTTCCAGGGCCCTGAGGTCGCCTCTCAAGTCACCTACGGCACGGGCCAGAGCCAGAGGCTTCCCGCCTTCCTGGGTACCCTCGTTGAGGCGGGCATCCACCTCCAGGCGCCCCTGCAGTTCCCGGAGGCCCTCCTCCAGAACGTCCCGGCTCTCCAGGAGGGCGGGGGGCAGCTCGCGGGGGGGCAGGTGGATCTGGCCTGCCCGGTCGCCCCCCAGGCGGTGGATCACCTGATCCTGGAGCTGGCCAAAGAAGGTGTCCACCTGGGCGCGTAGCTCCTTTTCGGCACCGGCCTTACGTAGGAGCTTCAGGGTGCGGGTGGCGCTCAGGGTGCGCTCCGTGCCAGACCTCACGTACTCCTCCAGTTGGTGAGCCTCGTCCAGGATCAAGAGGTCGTGGGGGGGCAGGAGTTGGTCACCCAGCACCCGGTTGATGACCACCAGAGCGTGGTTGACCACCAGCACGTCGGCTTCCATCGCACGGTGCAAGGACCGGTAGTACCAGCAGGTATCC
Source organism: uncultured Solibacteraceae bacterium (assembly GCA_964434895.1). Classification (GTDB taxonomy): domain Bacteria; phylum Acidobacteriota; class Holophagae; order Holophagales; family Holophagaceae; genus CAYSXG01. Next base: position 24,809 of record CAYSXG010000003.1, read on the forward strand.
CCATAGGGGCACTTGGAGGCCCCGGGGCAGTCCTCGGAGCCCTCGGCCGTGTAGGCCACTTTCAGGGGCCAGTAGCGCTCGCTCTTGAGGTCGAGGGTCAGCTCCCCGATGTCTCCGGTGGTAGTCTCGGCTAACCAGGTATCCACGTCCTCGGCGGCGTCGGCCAGGTCGAGGGGGATTTCCTGGGCATTCAGCTTGGCCTCGCAGACAAAGTTGCCCTTGCCCTTGTGGACGGCCCAGCGGAAGTTGCGCCCGTAGCGCTCCGTCAACCAGTCCCCCAGGGTCTCCTGAAGGAAGGGCAGGTCCTTGTTGCGGAGCTGGTCCTGGAGGGCCAGGTTTGCCGTGGAGACGACTACTTTGCCGCCGGTCTTCAGGCTGTGCAGGATAGCCACCACCAGGTAGGCCAGCGATTTTCCGATGCCTGTCCCAGCCTCCCCCAAGAGTTGCTTGCGCAGGCGCACCGCGTTGGCCATGGCCTGGGCCAGCTGGATCTGACCGCTCCGGGGGCGGTAGTGAGGGAGGGTCTGAGCGATGGGGCCGGTCGGCCCGAGCAGGTGATCCACGTCGGGATCGGCTTGGGCGTAGGTGTTTACGAGGACGCTCATGGGGTTGTTCCTCCGGGCTTCTTGCTCGCGTTCCTGGTCGATGAGCCAACCGGGCTTTCCGAAGCGGGCGATGTGCACCGCACGGGCGTTCACTGGGGTGGATTCCGAGCCTGGAACATGTCGGGGGTGGCCATCTCCTGGAACATGTCGGCCAGGAACTCTAGAAGCGTCAGGCAGTCGCAGCGGACCAGATTGATGCTGGCCTTCTTGCGGTTGACCTCCGTCTCGAAGTTGATGCAAGCGCCTGCCCGTTCCACGCGGAGGAAGTCCTGGTGCTTGGCGTTGTTGGTGTCGCAGGGCAAAGAAAGGACGCTATCGGTCATGATTCCTCCGGGGGCTTCCAGCCGCAGTGGCTGCACTCGCCCGTCTTGATCCAGGTGAGGCTGTTGGGCTGGTTGCATGCGTAGCAGTAGTAGAGCCAGAAGCGACCCTGAACGACCAGGTTCCCAGGCTGGTCGTTCACGTGGTCGCGCTGAATCGCATCAAAAGGGGATGGTCCCAGGGTCAAAGGCGTCCTCCAGGATGGGCTCGCCGGTCACCGGATCAAGCTGGAGACCGGCGGCTTTGGGAACGGGAGGGGGTGCAGCACCCTGGGGGATGTGGCCGTTGGCGCTGGCGTCCTGGGCTACGTCTTCGTGGTCCTGCTCGACGAGCTGCTCGAGTTGGGCCATGTAGGAAGCTCGGAGTTGGGAGAGGTCGGGCAGCATGTCCTCGGGGGTCTTGGCGCCGATGGTAAAGCTGGACTTCCACCAGCTGTTGCCGGTGTCGTCCGTCTGTCTGACGCGTCCCATGGAGGTCACGTAGCTGTAGAGGCGGATGAGACCCTTGCGCTTGAAGGTGCTGCCCAGATACTGCTCGGCCGCGCCGGCGCTGGTGCCTCCCAAGCGGACCACGGCGATCTCCTGGGTGTCCTGGAGGACCAGGAGGTTGAGCTGGGCGGCGCAGGGGGGCTTGGACTTGTCTCGTCCCCACTTGGCCAGGGGGCAGCCGGCGCAGTTGTGCCCGGCCCCGCGGCGGATGGCCTCCGCCCGCTGCTCCTCGTTCAGCTCGGGGTTGAGCTGGGGAGGGTTGCGCTTGTTGTTGTTGCGGCAGACCCACTTGGGCCAGGCCCAACGCTTCTCCTGGTCGTAGTTGGCGTGCTCGGGGCGGGCCGGAAAGAGCACCTGGCTGTGGGTCAGTCCCAGGATGAGACCGTGGACCTCGTTAGGGTGGGAAGCGTTGGGGTCCTCGATGCCGCGGTCTTTGTAGCAACCCTCCTTACCGTCGAAGCTGATGAGTTTGGGGCGGTCCCGGATGTCATCCAGGTCGCTGCGCTCGTCCTCGGGGAGCTGGTAGGCGGGGGTCAGGTCGGGCGGGAGCATCCGTCCGGGGATGGTGGCGATGGCTTGAGTCACGGGATCTCCTTTCGTTTACAGGCGGACCTGGTCGTAGGGCCCCTGGGCGGAGCGCAAAAGGTTGGCGATGGCCAGGGAACCCTCCAGGCAAGCACGGAGCACTCGCCATTCGTCCACCACCCGTTGAAGGTCCGAGCGGGCCTGCTCGAGTTGACCTTCGGCCAGCATCAGTCGGCGCTCTTGGAGCTGGTAGCTGGGCATCTGGCGACGGAGGCGCTCCAAAGCGGCCTTTCGCTTGGCGTCGTTGGTGAGGGTCGTGTCGTTGGCCACCTCCATGGAGAGGTCTGCGTCCTCGCGGGCCAGTTCCCGCCGTGCCTCCACCACTATGGCCTCCCGGTCTGCGATGACTGAGCGGGCGTCAGTCATCTTCCCGGGATAGGCGGGAAGCTTGGCCTGAAGGGTACGGATAGAGTTGATCTCGGTGGTCAACTGGTGGGTCCAGAAGGCCAGGGCCTCG
>CAYSXG010000004.1:0-24798 GCA_964434895.1 uncultured Solibacteraceae bacterium
CGTGGCGAGGCTTTCCGCGTCTGTCGGGGAGATCCACGGCGGGCGAGCGAGACGCGGAGAATCGCTTGGTGGCCGTCGTCAAAGGCAACCACCGCTCCGAATTCGGGTACGACGGCCTGGGCCGCCGCGTCCTCATCCGGGAGCTGGATGGGGATGCTTTGAGCTCCGAACGCAGGTACGTCTGGGATGGGACCGAGATCGCCGAGGAACGGAATGCTGCGGGGGATACGGCATCCCGCCGCTTCTTCGACCAGGGCTTCCTCGATGCCGACGGCACGGCCCTCTTCTACACCAAGGACCACCTCGGCTCCATCCGCGAGCTGACGGACGGCCAGCAGGCCGTGCGGGGGCGCTACGAGTACGACCCCTATGGGCGACCCAGCAAGGTTCAGGGCGATAGGGACAGCGTGTTCCAGTACGCGGGCTACTTCTATCACGGGCAGAGTGGGCTGGATCTGACCATGTTCCGTGCTTACGACCCGAACTTGGGCCGTTGGATTAGTCGAGATCCAATCGAAGAAGCTGGTGGGCTCAACATTTATGCGTATGTCGGTGGGAACCCCATCAATGCCTTCGACCCCTTGGGTCTATGCGACCAAAAGGCGTATGCGAAGTGCATGAAAGATGCAGCAGACCGAAGGCAGTACGCAATCAACGAGGCCTGGAACGCATTTAAAGATGCGATGGACAGGCTGAAGGTGGATTGGAATCCGCATTGGAACTTCAACTCATGGACTGGGAACGGCCTGAGTGTCGCTGGCGGTGGTTTTGCTGCTGCGGAAGCTGGGGCTTGGGGATCGATTCCCGTTGGAGTTGCATGGGGCGGCGGAGCGGCTGCGACAGTTGGGGGCGTTGGCCTCGGAGCGTTCGCAGGTGGCTACGCGGTTGGTTCGTTCTTCAGTGACGTGTGGGAGAACTACAAAAATGCGGTGTTCAATTTGGAGATGATCCGCGACAGCAAGATTTCTGATGCCGAAATTCAGTACGGTAGGGATGTCAGGAAGTGCAAGAAGAAGGCTTGTTGCAACTAGGAGATTCGATGATTCAAGACTCCCTCATGACGAGGCCCCTAGCCATCGGACAGGTTCTGATGTCCTTGGGCTTTCTCATGGTCGGCATTAGCCAAAAGCCTGGAGTTCGTGCCGATCTTTGGCCCAAGTTGATCGCTCTGGCTGGCCTGTGTCTGATCGTCTCCGCGCTGGTTTTGGTAAAGAAGAATCCTAGATTTTCCTTCGTTGCATTCTCTGTGATCGGGTTCTCTCTCGTCTATATGTCGAGCTGGATTCATGGCCATGTGCTGCCATCCGTGGACAGGGTTTGGAGGCATGCCGTTGTCGCACTCTATGTGGTTGGGATGGCAGTCCTGTTTTTGTCTGTCATCAAGACGGCAAGCAAGTTGTACAGTCTTGCTAGGAACGAAAACGGGTCGTTGACCTGATGTTCTCCACCCACTGCCGGTGTTCGGGAGAAGACCTCCCCGGCATTTGGGCAGTTCGGAAGGAAGGGGCCTCGGCCCCTTCCTTTGCATTTCTTCCCTGCCGTTTGTCCCGGTCGTGAGCCCCCCCGTCCTCGCAGGGGCTCAGGGCCGGGCGCAAGCGATTCGCCGGATCTCTGCGGTCTTTGAAAGCCCGGGCGGGTCGGAAGGCTTCACGGACACCCCGCGTTCCGGGAGCGTGCCGGGCGCGTTTTCCGGCGCGATCCCGGAGGGGTGGGCCGTGCCGGAGGGCTGAGATGGGGGTCCTTTCCGGGGCCTTTGGGGCGGTTGTGAGAACGATCCCAGGGGAAACAAGGGCGACCGAAGGGAGTCCGCCAGTTCTCCCCTGGGGGCGTGGATGGCGCGAAAAGATTGGGCCATGTAGTGCGCCGGATGGCGGCCAAGAGACACCCGTTTTGCGGGTGGCGTAGGGTGCTTCTTTCCGTTTTGCCTGTGGACGGGTTGGGGAGGTGGGTCTAGGCTGCCGGGCATGGGGACGGACCCCGGTGGAGGCAGGGATGGTGGATGCAACGAAGGGCCAGAAGAGCAAGTCGAACCGGCTGGCCCAGAAGATCGCGGCGAGCCTGGCTGGAAAGGGAGCGGCCCAGGTGACGGTGAAGGCGACCCTGACGGGACCGGCTTCCGAGATGTGGGTGGAAATCCGGAAGGACGCGGAGGGGTTGGGGATGGATGACCAGGCGCTCCTGGCGGCCCTCCTGGATGCGGGAGGGGCGACGTTGCGGAAGGCGCTCAAGGCGATCCCTCGGTAACGGCTCCGAGGGGGTCAGGCCATGGACCTGATGATCCGCTACAACGATGGCCCCGGCATGGGATCGGCTGCCGGGGTCTCGGTGTATTTCGGAGGTCATCTCCAGGAGACGAAGGAGGCGGGAGGGTTGGCCTCCTGTCCTGGCTACCTCTCCAGGGACGGAGAGGTGAAGCCCGAGGTGTTCAACCCGGACCTCTGGCGGGAGGTGGGCTGGGATCCGGGCAAGCAGGAGCTGCCCCCTCCGGAGCTGCTGCGGCAGTTGTCGATGGGTCATGACCTGGGCCGGAACAAGCTCACCCAGGGCCTGGGGAAGTTCCGCCAGCCGAAGGAGGCGCTGATCACCCTGCCCGCCGAGCTGAGCCAGAGCCTGAAGGACCATCCCGAGATCGCCCGGGACATCCTGCGGGCGACGGTAGCCGCCCATCTGGCGGAGGTGGAGCGGGAGGCGGTCCGGATCCAGGTGGGGGGGAAGCGGGACTGGCATGCGGCCCGGACCCTTTCCCTGGCCTACTTCCACGCCGAGAATCGGGGCGGCGAGGTCCACTACCACGCCCACGTGATGACCTTCCTCCCGGCGAAGGCGGAGGACGGCACCTGGCGGACCTGGGAGAACGGGCGGAACGTGATGCGCCTCTCGAAGCCGGGAGGAAGCCGGGAGAAGGCGACGGACGCGATGCTGGCCGCCGCGAGGGAGAAGGGCCTGGAGGTGGACCTGAAGCGCGGGGTGGCGTCCCTGGCGCCGGGGATGGCCCAGGGGGCGACGGTGAGGGGGCTGGACGGCCAGGTGATCGAGGCCGGGAGCCTGGATCGGAAGCGCCGGGTGGAGATCCTGGCGGCCCAGGAGCTGAAGACCGAACTGGGGGGCATCGTGCCCCTGACGCCGAGGGAGCTGGAGTTCATTCGGAGAGAGACGGGGAAGCTGCCCCAGAGCCTGCCGGGGGAGCGTCGTCGGCAGGCGATGGCCTCGAAGCTGAACGAGCTGGGGATGCTGGGGCCGGACGGCAAGATCCTCCCCAAGGTGGAGCTGGGGGAACGGCTGAAGGCCTACGAGGAGAAGCTGGCCCTGGCCCAGGTGCAACTGGAGGCGACGGCCCAGCTTCCCGGGGCCTGGGAGCGGCACCGGGAGGCCGCTGAGCTCATCCAGGCGAGGCGGGAGCAGGTGGCCACCCTCGCGGGCCCTGGAATGGATCTGGAGGCCTCCACGGCGAGCGCCCGCATCCGGTGGACGAAGGATTACGGACGGGTGCTGGGGATGGTGCAGGAGGCCGGAGGCCTCTCGACCAAGGATCTGGACAAGCGGGACCGGGACTTGCTCTCGAAGTTGAAAAAGGCCGGGCTGCTCGAAGCCCAGAAAGTGGGAGGACTGAATGAGTACCGAATCACCGAAACGGGCCTGGCCCGCCTGGGAGCAGTACGAGTTCCCGGAGGCGAGGTGGTGCGTCCTCCTGGTCCAGGCCTATCGGCGGACCTTCGCCTGGCGGCAGGTGCCGTTCCAGCTCTCGGCGTCGGAGGTGGCGGAGGAGATGGGCGAGGCGCCGACGCCCCCGGTGATCGACCCGGAGCCGAAGGATCCGTACTCGGAGGAGTGGCTGAGGTGGCAGGCCGTGAACGCCCCGAGGCAGGCCGCGTGGGAGCGGGATTACCAGGCCTGGGAGACCCGGCGTCTCCAGGCGGCCCAGAGCTGGGACCTGACGCCGGTTCCCGAATGGGAGCCGGTCTCGACCGTGCCGCCGCACCTGAGGGACTACCTGCCGGTGGAGCGGTTCGAGCGGGCGGTCAGTCGGCAGCAGAGTTTCGTGCCTCAGGTGGAGTCGAAGTGGGTCCAGCGGTGGAACCCAAAGCATCAGCGGTTCGAGAACTTCGAGGAGCGGTCGAGCCGCCGCGTGGCGAGGACCGAGGAGCGCGAGGGCCTGCGGAGCCTGGGAAGCCGCCGCGTGAGCGTGCCGGAGACGCTGATCGTCGTGGTGCCGAGCGTCGATCTCCTGGACTTCCTCAGCCAGAGCGACCGGGGCGCCCTGGTGCTGGTGCGCGTCCGGCTGAACCACGACAGCACGAAACCCGAGGGCGAGGAGATCGAGTGCAGGCCGCTCCCGGGTTCCGAGCTGGTGCTGAACGCGCCGGGTCTGGACATCGTGGCGTCCAGCATGGTGAACGATCCCCTCGCCTTTCCCCTGGGGGATCTCGATGGGCTGAAGCTCCCGTCCACGCAGGCGGAATACGACCGGATCCTTGGGGAGGGCGAGGAAGCCGTGGTCCCGAGGGTGGACGCGGACGGGAAGCCGGATGGAACGTGCGGGATTTCGCTCGTGCCCCGCGAATGGCATCGCCTCGCGGCCCTGAACATCGCCTGGCTGGAGGCGCAGTCGCGGATGAGCGACGGCCCGTTCTGGCGGCCCGTGCTGCAACCCCGGGAATCGGCGGGCCCCAGTTTGGAAGGGGCGGGCCTGGATGGGACTGGAGCCAGCTTGGGGTGATGGCGGCCCAGGCGGTGCTGGAGATCGGGCGCCGGAGGAAGTGCGAGCTGGAAGCCCAGATGAAGGCGGCGGCGCTGGTGAAGCCCGCATTGGAAAAGCCCCGGATGGAGCTGCCGGGGTTGGAGAAGAGTTTGGAAAAGACCTTGTTGGACAGAGCGTTCAGGCCCCGCATGGGCCGATAGGAGGCAGGGCATGGAAATGAGGGACTATCTGGCGGCGGAGGACAAGCAGTTCCGCGCCCATCTGGAGGAGCACCGAACGGTCATCGGGGGCGTTCTGGAGGAGGTGAAGGCCCAGGGCGGCCGGATCGCGCAGGAAACGGCGGCGACGGTGAAGGCCTCGGGGAAGGAGGCGGTGGCGCAGGCGCAGGCCTCGCTGGGCCAGGTGGCCCAGGCCGCGCAGGCAACCGGGGATCTGGCGATGAAGGCCGCGGAGACGGCGGTGGCGGCGGTCAAGCGCTCGGAGGAGGCGCTGGGGCGGATGGATCAGGCCTCCCAGCGGATGGTGACCTCAGAAGCGAAGGTGGAGGCGGCGCTGGATGCGCTGGTGCCCAAGGTGGTTGAGGCGCGGGGGAAGCTGGAGAAGGACCTGAGCGCGATGGTGGCGGCGGCCGGGGGGACGGAGGCGGAGATCCAGCGCATGGTGGCCGCCATCCGGGCTTCGATGACGAATGAGATTCACACGGAGATTCGGAAGAAGCTCCACGAGGCGGCAGGGCACGCCACGCGGCGGATCTACAACCTCGGGAGCTTGTGGGAGGGGTTCCTGAAATCGCTCGTGATCCTGTTTCCGCTGACGGTGGCGGCGGCGGGAGGCTTGGGCTGGTGGTTCGGGCAGCACTATCTCGAGGAGGGGATCTACGCGAAGACCCTGGCTCAAGTTAAGGCGAATGCCCAAGTCGCGGCCTGCGCGTACCAGTTCCACGAGGACCTCAATGGGGTGATGCAGCCGAAGTACGTGGATATCGATGCGCCGCTGGTTTGGACGGCCCCAGGGAAGTTCGCACTCATGACGAAGAACGAGCAGGGCCAGTGGGTCTATGGGAAGGCGCTGGTGAATCCGGGAGTCCTGCTCTCGGCGATGTGCTGGGATTCGTCCAACAAGGACACGAAGCAGAACACCATCAAGGTCTACAAGCCCTGAGCCGGAGTCTGCGCAGGCCACGGATCTCCCTTAGGGTGATTCGTGGCCTGCGCAGTTCTTTCTTTCCTTTAGAAGAAGAAAAGCCCCCCAACCCCAAGAGCCGTGCGGGGTGTGGCTTTCCTAGCTGCTTAGGTTTTTGCGACTAAAGAAGAAAGTGCATGGGGCGGGTCAGTGACTCGCCTGGGCGATGACACCATCCAGCATGGTCATCACGATCTGCTGGGTGGCCCTGGGAAGCTGGCTGATGCGCTCGAACTGCTTCTGGAGCTTTGGCGTGGGGCCACGCTTGCCTGGTTTCATGCCCTGCCCAAGGAGTTCGTCCACCGTGAGGCCCAGGATCTCGGCGAGGGGCGGAAGGTGGAAAGTCGGGACGCGCATGCGCCCGGCCTCGTAATGGGCGACTGTCGCCTGGGCGATGCCGAGGTGGTCGGCGACCTCCTGCTGAGTGCGGTGCTGGGCCTTTCGAGCATTTGCGATGCGCGAACCCAGCTCCTTGATGAAAGCCTGCTCGTCCTTGGTTTTCATGGATGGCCAACTCGTTGTGACAGCCATGAGGTTAAGCTCCGTTTCCGTAGGGTCGAACTTGACGGTATTCAGGATTAGAATATTCTGCATCAGAATTATTCTATTCAGAAACCCCTTGACAGGGTTTTCACGAACCGGAGGAATCCATGGCCCGAATCCCCGATGCCGAGTTGGAGCGATTGAAGGCCGATATCTCGGTGGAGCGCCTGGTGGAGGCGGCCGAGATCGCGCTCACGAAGTCGGGGAAGGACAAGCTGGGGCGGTGCCCGTTCCACGAGGACGGGGAGCCGTCGCTGGTGGTGACGCCCGCAAAGAACCTCTTTCACTGTTTCGGCTGCGGCGCGGCGGGCGGGCCCATCGACTGGGTGATGCGGATCCAGGGGATCAGCTTCCGCCATGCGGTGGAGCGGCTGAAGGCGGACGTGGGGCTGGCGGTGGAGGCGGCATCCAGCCCCGTGAAGCACAGCAGCGTGCGCGTGCTGCCGCCTCCAGTTGCGTTCGACGCGGGGGATCAGGCGTTGATGCAGCAGGTGATCACGTACTACTTTGAAACGCTGAAGGGCTCGCCCGAAGCGCTGGAGTATCTGCGTGCCCGGGGGATCGCGCATCCCGAGGCCATCGAGCGGTTCAAGCTGGGCTACGCGAATCGGACGCTGGGCTACAGCCTGCCCATCAAGCAGGTGAAGGCGGGCGCGGAGATCCGGGGGCGGCTGGAGAAGGTGGGGCTGTACCGGGAGAGCGGGCACGAGCACTTCACGGGGAGCCTGGTGATTCCGGTCATGGATGAGCGTGGGGATGTGCTGGAGGTCTATGGCCGGAAGATCCTCCCCAACCTGAAGAAGGGCACGCCGCTGCACCTGTACCTGCCGGGGCCGCACAAGGGCGTGTGGAACGTGGAGGCGTTGCGCGACTCGAAGGAAATCATCCTGTGCGAGGCGCTGATCGACGCGCTGACGTTCTGGTGCGCGGGCTACCGCAACGTGACGGCGGCCTATGGCGTGGAAGGGTTCACGCCGGACCACCTGGCGGCGTTCCAGCGGTATGGCACGGAGCGGATACTGATCGCCTATGACCGGGACGAGGCGGGCGACCGCGCCGCCGAGAAGCTGGCGCAGAAGCTGATGGAGCGCGGGATCGCGTGCTACCGGATCCAGTTCCCGAAGGGGATGGATGCGAACGAGTACGCGCTGAAGGTCGCGCCCGCCGCGAAGAGCCTCGGCCTGGCGATCCGGGGCGCGGAATGGATGGGGAGCGGCAAGGCCCCCAAGAGAGAAGCGGCTAAGAAAGAAAACATCCGGGAAGAGGTGCTGGAGCAGATGCAGTCGGAGCCTGCGTCCGTGCCTGATGCACTTCCTTCTTTAGCTGCCGTTCCCAAGCCGCCGGCGCAGGCGGCGCCGAGGGAGGAGGCCGCGTTGCCGGCGTCGCCGGTGCCGCCCGCGCCGGGGGATGAGCTGGCGCATGAGGTCCAGGGCGAGGATCTGATGTTGGGATTTTGGGATCGCGCCTACCGGGTCCGGGGGTGGCAGAAGCCGCTCTCACCCGAGGCCCTGAAGATCAACCTCATGGTGTCCAAGGGGCCACGTTTCCACGTGGACACGCTGGACCTGTACCAGGCGAAGGCGCGGGCGGCGTTCATCAAGCAATCCAGCCTGGAGCTGAGCGAATCCGAGGAGGCGCTGAAGGGGGATCTGGGGAAGGTGCTGCGGAAGGTGGAGGCGATGCAGGCCGAGCAGTTGGCCCAGGCGCTGAAGGCCAAGGAGCAAAAACCCACGCTGACGGAGACGGAGCAGGCCGAAGCCCTGGCCCTGCTGAAGGCGCCGGACCTGCTGAGCCGCATCCTCGCGGACTTCGAGGCCCTGGGCGTGGTGGGGGAGGAGGCGAACAAGCTGACGGGCTACCTCTCGGTGGTGTCGCGGCTGCTGGACCGGCCGCTGGCGCTGCTGATCCAGTCGGCCTCGGCGGCGGGCAAGTCCTCGCTGATGGACGCGGTCCTCGATCTGGTGCCCGAAGAAGACGTGGTGCGCTACTCGGCGATGAGCGGCCAAAGCCTCTTTTACATGGGTGACAAGAACCTCCAGCACCGGATCCTCGCCATCGCCGAAGAAGAGGGCGCCAAGCAGGCGGCCTACGCGCTAAAACTGCTCCAGTCGGAAGGGAAGATCACCATGGCGAGCACGGGGAAGGACCCGGCCACGGGGATGCTGACGACGCACGATTACACGGTGGAAGGGCCCGTGATGCTGTTCCTCACCACCACGGCCATCGACCTGGACGAGGAGCTGCTGAACCGCTGCCTGGTGCTGACGGTGAACGAGAGCCGGGAGCAGACGCGGGCCATCCACGCTCACCAGCGGAGCCGGGAGACGCTGGAGGGCCTGCTGGCGCGTTCCACGCGGGACCGGCTCCTCGCCCTGCACCGGAACGCCCAGCGCCTGCTGGAGCCGCTGGCGGTGGTGAACCCCTACGCCGACCAGCTCCGGTTCCGGGATGACCAGACGCGCTCCCGGCGCGACCACGTGAAGTACCTCACGCTGATCCGGTCCATCGCCCTGCTGCACCAGTTCCAGCGTGAGGTGAGGGCCATCCCGCACGGGGACCGGATCCTGCGCTACATCGAGGTCATGCCCTCGGACATCGAGCTGGCGAACGAGCTGGCGGAGGAGGTGTTCTCCCGCACGGTGGACGAGCTGCTGCCGCAGACGCGCAAGCTGCTGACGCTGCTCCATGCCTGGGTGCGTGAGCGCTGTGAACAAGACGGGATCGAGCAGGCCGAGTTCCGCTTTACGCGGCGGCAGGCGCGGGAGGCCGTGGGTTGGGGGGACACGCAGATGAAGGTCCACCTGGCGCGCCTCGCGGAGATGGAGTTCCTGATGCCCCACAAGGGCGGGCCCAAGCAGGCGTTCGCCTACGAGCTGCTGGTCCAGGGCGAGGATGCGGAGGGCCGCGCCCGCCTGCTGGGCCTGATCGAGGTGGGCACGCTCCAGCCTTCGACTACGGCGGAATGCGGTCGGGGGGAGGAGGCCCTGCGGTCGGCCCCTGGTCGGGCTCCGGTCGGGGGGTGGTCGGCGGGTGGTCGGGGTGCGGTCGCGGCGGTGGAATCCAACCCTGGCGAGGGTTTGAACGGTTTCCATGCGGATGAGGCCGAAATCGCGCATTCAGGAAACGCCATCACCGTCCTGTCGTAGTCGGGAGTCCTACCCATGGGCCACAAAGGCACAGCCCGTCCGAAGCCCCCCATCGGGGACGTGCGGGATCCGGACAGCCTCTATCACCACCTGCTGCGCTACCTGGAGGCGCTGGCGGTGAAACAGTACTCGCCGCGCACCATCACAGCGCGGGACGAGCAGCTGCGCTACCTGATCCTGTGGTGCGACGAGCGGGGGATCACGAAGCCCTCGCAGCTCGACCGGCCCATCCTGGAGCGGTACCAGCGGCACCTGTTCTACTACCGCAAGAAGGACGGCGAGCCGCTGTCGGCGCGGAGCCAGCACGTGCGCCTGGTCCACATCCGGCATTGGCTCGGCTGGATCACGAAGCAGGGGCACCTCCTCTACAACCCGGCGGCGGACCTGGAGCTGCCGAGGCAGGAGACGCGGCTGCCGAAGGCCATCCTCACGGCGCGGGAGGCGGAGGCCGTGCTGGACGTGCCGGATATCGGCACCACGCTCGGCCTGCGGGACCGCGCCATCCTGGAAACCCTCTACAGCACGGGGATGCGGCGGCTGGAGCTGGTGGGGCTGCACGTCCACGATCTGGACTATGAGCGCGGCACGGTGATGATCCGTCAGGGCAAGGGGAAGAAGGACCGCATGATCCCCATCGGGGAGCGGGCCCTGCGCTGGATCCAGGCCTACCGCGACACGGCGCGGCTGGAGCTGGTGACGGGGCGGGATGGCGGTGCCCTGTTCCTCACGAACGTGGGAGAGCCGTTCACGGCGGGCCGCCTCACGGACCTGGTGCGGGACTGCGTGAACAAGGCGGGCCTGGGGAAGAAGGGCGCGTGCCACATGTTCCGGCACACGATGGCCACGCTGATGCTGGAGAACGGCGCGGACATCCGGTTCATCCAGGCGATGCTGGGCCACGTGAAGCTCGACACGACGCAGATCTACGCCCAGGTGAGCATCCGCCAGCTCAAGGTGATCCACACGGCCACCCATCCCGGCAAGCTCGCCAAGGCGGGCCAGCACGCTCTGGAGGAAGAGCCGGAGCCGACGGCGGAGGACGTGCTGGCGGCCCTGGAGCGAGAGGCGGCGGAGGATGAGGAGGGCTGAGGTTGCAGTGGGTGGATACAATTCCGTCCAATGCTTTCCCTGCACCCCGTAACATCGCTGAGCCGACGAGGCGGACCTCTGCGTCCGCCGAAACGTGCGTCAGGGGGTCTCGGGGGAAGTTCCTTCTTTAGCCGCCCTGCAAAGCCGCGTCCCGTAAGGGATTCCACGCGATGGAGGCGGCAAACCGCAGAGGGTTCCAGCGAAGACCCCTATGGGCGACCCAGCAAGGTTCAGGGCGATAGGGACAGCGTGTTCCAGTACGCGGGCTACTTCTATCACGGGCAGAGTGGGCTGGATCTGACCATGTTCCGTGCTTACGACCCGAACTTGGGCCGTTGGATTAGTCGAGATCCAATCGAAGAAGCTGGTGGGCTCAACATTTATGCGTATGTCGGTGGGAACCCCATCAATGCCTTCGACCCCTTGGGTCTATGCGACCAAAAGGCGTATGCGAAGTGCATGAAAGATGCAGCAGACCGAAGGCAGTACGCAATCAACGAGGCCTGGAACGCATTTAAAGATGCGATGGACAGGCTGAAGGTGGATTGGAATCCGCATTGGAACTTCAACTCATGGACTGGGAACGGCCTGAGTGTCGCTGGCGGTGGTTTTGCTGCTGCGGAAGCTGGGGCTTGGGGATCGATTCCCGTTGGAGTTGCATGGGGCGGCGGAGCGGCTGCGACAGTTGGGGGCGTTGGCCTCGGAGCGTTCGCAGGTGGCTACGCGGTTGGTTCGTTCTTCAGTGACGTGTGGGAGAACTACAAAAATGCGGTGTTCAATTTGGAGATGATCCGCGACAGCAAGATTTCTGATGCCGAAATTCAGTACGGTAGGGATGTCAGGAAGTGCAAGAAGAAGGCTTGTTGCAACTAGGAGATTCGATGATTCAAGACTCCCTCATGACGAGGCCCCTAGCCATCGGACAGGTTCTGATGTCCTTGGGCTTTCTCATGGTCGGCATTAGCCAAAAGCCTGGAGTTCGTGCCGATCTTTGGCCCAAGTTGATCGCTCTGGCTGGCCTGTGTCTGATCGTCTCCGCGCTGGTTTTGGTAAAGAAGAATCCTAGATTTTCCTTCGTTGCATTCTCTGTGATCGGGTTCTCTCTCGTCTATATGTCGAGCTGGATTCATGGCCATGTGCTGCCATCCGTGGACAGGGTTTGGAGGCATGCCGTTGTCGCACTCTATGTGGTTGGGATGGCAGTCCTGTTTTTGTCTGTCATCAAGACGGCAAGCAAGTTGTACAGTCTTGCTAGGAACGAAAACGGGTCGTTGACCTGATGTTCTCCACCCACTGCCGGTGTTCGGGAGAAGACCTCCCCGGCATTTGGGCAGTTCGGAAGGAAGGGGCCTCGGCCCCTTCCTTTGCATTTCTTCCCTGCCGTTTGTCCCGGTCGTGAGCCCCCCCGTCCTCGCAGGGGCTCAGGGCCGGGCGCAAGCGATTCGCCGGATCTCTGCGGTCTTTGAAAGCCCGGGCGGGTCGGAAGGCTTCACGGACACCCCGCGTTCCGGGAGCGTGCCGGGCGCGTTTTCCGGCGCGATCCCGGAGGGGTGGGCCGTGCCGGAGGGCTGAGATGGGGGTCCTTTCCGGGGCCTTTGGGGCGGTTGTGAGAACGATCCCAGGGGAAACAAGGGCGACCGAAGGGAGTCCGCCAGTTCTCCCCTGGGGGCGTGGATGGCGCGAAAAGATTGGGCCATGTAGTGCGCCGGATGGCGGCCAAGAGACACCCGTTTTGCGGGTGGCGTAGGGTGCTTCTTTCCGTTTTGCCTGTGGACGGGTTGGGGAGGTGGGTCTAGGCTGCCGGGCATGGGGACGGACCCCGGTGGAGGCAGGGATGGTGGATGCAACGAAGGGCCAGAAGAGCAAGTCGAACCGGCTGGCCCAGAAGATCGCGGCGAGCCTGGCTGGAAAGGGAGCGGCCCAGGTGACGGTGAAGGCGACCCTGACGGGACCGGCTTCCGAGATGTGGGTGGAAATCCGGAAGGACGCGGAGGGGTTGGGGATGGATGACCAGGCGCTCCTGGCGGCCCTCCTGGATGCGGGAGGGGCGACGTTGCGGAAGGCGCTCAAGGCGATCCCTCGGTAACGGCTCCGAGGGGGTCAGGCCATGGACCTGATGATCCGCTACAACGATGGCCCCGGCATGGGATCGGCTGCCGGGGTCTCGGTGTATTTCGGAGGTCATCTCCAGGAGACGAAGGAGGCGGGAGGGTTGGCCTCCTGTCCTGGCTACCTCTCCAGGGACGGAGAGGTGAAGCCCGAGGTGTTCAACCCGGACCTCTGGCGGGAGGTGGGCTGGGATCCGGGCAAGCAGGAGCTGCCCCCTCCGGAGCTGCTGCGGCAGTTGTCGATGGGTCATGACCTGGGCCGGAACAAGCTCACCCAGGGCCTGGGGAAGTTCCGCCAGCCGAAGGAGGCGCTGATCACCCTGCCCGCCGAGCTGAGCCAGAGCCTGAAGGACCATCCCGAGATCGCCCGGGACATCCTGCGGGCGACGGTAGCCGCCCATCTGGCGGAGGTGGAGCGGGAGGCGGTCCGGATCCAGGTGGGGGGGAAGCGGGACTGGCATGCGGCCCGGACCCTTTCCCTGGCCTACTTCCACGCCGAGAATCGGGGCGGCGAGGTCCACTACCACGCCCACGTGATGACCTTCCTCCCGGCGAAGGCGGAGGACGGCACCTGGCGGACCTGGGAGAACGGGCGGAACGTGATGCGCCTCTCGAAGCCGGGAGGAAGCCGGGAGAAGGCGACGGACGCGATGCTGGCCGCCGCGAGGGAGAAGGGCCTGGAGGTGGACCTGAAGCGCGGGGTGGCGTCCCTGGCGCCGGGGATGGCCCAGGGGGCGACGGTGAGGGGGCTGGACGGCCAGGTGATCGAGGCCGGGAGCCTGGATCGGAAGCGCCGGGTGGAGATCCTGGCGGCCCAGGAGCTGAAGACCGAACTGGGGGGCATCGTGCCCCTGACGCCGAGGGAGCTGGAGTTCATTCGGAGAGAGACGGGGAAGCTGCCCCAGAGCCTGCCGGGGGAGCGTCGTCGGCAGGCGATGGCCTCGAAGCTGAACGAGCTGGGGATGCTGGGGCCGGACGGCAAGATCCTCCCCAAGGTGGAGCTGGGGGAACGGCTGAAGGCCTACGAGGAGAAGCTGGCCCTGGCCCAGGTGCAACTGGAGGCGACGGCCCAGCTTCCCGGGGCCTGGGAGCGGCACCGGGAGGCCGCTGAGCTCATCCAGGCGAGGCGGGAGCAGGTGGCCACCCTCGCGGGCCCTGGAATGGATCTGGAGGCCTCCACGGCGAGCGCCCGCATCCGGTGGACGAAGGATTACGGACGGGTGCTGGGGATGGTGCAGGAGGCCGGAGGCCTCTCGACCAAGGATCTGGACAAGCGGGACCGGGACTTGCTCTCGAAGTTGAAAAAGGCCGGGCTGCTCGAAGCCCAGAAAGTGGGAGGACTGAATGAGTACCGAATCACCGAAACGGGCCTGGCCCGCCTGGGAGCAGTACGAGTTCCCGGAGGCGAGGTGGTGCGTCCTCCTGGTCCAGGCCTATCGGCGGACCTTCGCCTGGCGGCAGGTGCCGTTCCAGCTCTCGGCGTCGGAGGTGGCGGAGGAGATGGGCGAGGCGCCGACGCCCCCGGTGATCGACCCGGAGCCGAAGGATCCGTACTCGGAGGAGTGGCTGAGGTGGCAGGCCGTGAACGCCCCGAGGCAGGCCGCGTGGGAGCGGGATTACCAGGCCTGGGAGACCCGGCGTCTCCAGGCGGCCCAGAGCTGGGACCTGACGCCGGTTCCCGAATGGGAGCCGGTCTCGACCGTGCCGCCGCACCTGAGGGACTACCTGCCGGTGGAGCGGTTCGAGCGGGCGGTCAGTCGGCAGCAGAGTTTCGTGCCTCAGGTGGAGTCGAAGTGGGTCCAGCGGTGGAACCCAAAGCATCAGCGGTTCGAGAACTTCGAGGAGCGGTCGAGCCGCCGCGTGGCGAGGACCGAGGAGCGCGAGGGCCTGCGGAGCCTGGGAAGCCGCCGCGTGAGCGTGCCGGAGACGCTGATCGTCGTGGTGCCGAGCGTCGATCTCCTGGACTTCCTCAGCCAGAGCGACCGGGGCGCCCTGGTGCTGGTGCGCGTCCGGCTGAACCACGACAGCACGAAACCCGAGGGCGAGGAGATCGAGTGCAGGCCGCTCCCGGGTTCCGAGCTGGTGCTGAACGCGCCGGGTCTGGACATCGTGGCGTCCAGCATGGTGAACGATCCCCTCGCCTTTCCCCTGGGGGATCTCGATGGGCTGAAGCTCCCGTCCACGCAGGCGGAATACGACCGGATCCTTGGGGAGGGCGAGGAAGCCGTGGTCCCGAGGGTGGACGCGGACGGGAAGCCGGATGGAACGTGCGGGATTTCGCTCGTGCCCCGCGAATGGCATCGCCTCGCGGCCCTGAACATCGCCTGGCTGGAGGCGCAGTCGCGGATGAGCGACGGCCCGTTCTGGCGGCCCGTGCTGCAACCCCGGGAATCGGCGGGCCCCAGTTTGGAAGGGGCGGGCCTGGATGGGACTGGAGCCAGCTTGGGGTGATGGCGGCCCAGGCGGTGCTGGAGATCGGGCGCCGGAGGAAGTGCGAGCTGGAAGCCCAGATGAAGGCGGCGGCGCTGGTGAAGCCCGCATTGGAAAAGCCCCGGATGGAGCTGCCGGGGTTGGAGAAGAGTTTGGAAAAGACCTTGTTGGACAGAGCGTTCAGGCCCCGCATGGGCCGATAGGAGGCAGGGCATGGAAATGAGGGACTATCTGGCGGCGGAGGACAAGCAGTTCCGCGCCCATCTGGAGGAGCACCGAACGGTCATCGGGGGCGTTCTGGAGGAGGTGAAGGCCCAGGGCGGCCGGATCGCGCAGGAAACGGCGGCGACGGTGAAGGCCTCGGGGAAGGAGGCGGTGGCGCAGGCGCAGGCCTCGCTGGGCCAGGTGGCCCAGGCCGCGCAGGCAACCGGGGATCTGGCGATGAAGGCCGCGGAGACGGCGGTGGCGGCGGTCAAGCGCTCGGAGGAGGCGCTGGGGCGGATGGATCAGGCCTCCCAGCGGATGGTGACCTCAGAAGCGAAGGTGGAGGCGGCGCTGGATGCGCTGGTGCCCAAGGTGGTTGAGGCGCGGGGGAAGCTGGAGAAGGACCTGAGCGCGATGGTGGCGGCGGCCGGGGGGACGGAGGCGGAGATCCAGCGCATGGTGGCCGCCATCCGGGCTTCGATGACGAATGAGATTCACACGGAGATTCGGAAGAAGCTCCACGAGGCGGCAGGGCACGCCACGCGGCGGATCTACAACCTCGGGAGCTTGTGGGAGGGGTTCCTGAAATCGCTCGTGATCCTGTTTCCGCTGACGGTGGCGGCGGCGGGAGGCTTGGGCTGGTGGTTCGGGCAGCACTATCTCGAGGAGGGGATCTACGCGAAGACCCTGGCTCAAGTTAAGGCGAATGCCCAAGTCGCGGCCTGCGCGTACCAGTTCCACGAGGACCTCAATGGGGTGATGCAGCCGAAGTACGTGGATATCGATGCGCCGCTGGTTTGGACGGCCCCAGGGAAGTTCGCACTCATGACGAAGAACGAGCAGGGCCAGTGGGTCTATGGGAAGGCGCTGGTGAATCCGGGAGTCCTGCTCTCGGCGATGTGCTGGGATTCGTCCAACAAGGACACGAAGCAGAACACCATCAAGGTCTACAAGCCCTGAGCCGGAGTCTGCGCAGGCCACGGATCTCCCTTAGGGTGATTCGTGGCCTGCGCAGTTCTTTCTTTCCTTTAGAAGAAGAAAAGCCCCCCAACCCCAAGAGCCGTGCGGGGTGTGGCTTTCCTAGCTGCTTAGGTTTTTGCGACTAAAGAAGAAAGTGCATGGGGCGGGTCAGTGACTCGCCTGGGCGATGACACCATCCAGCATGGTCATCACGATCTGCTGGGTGGCCCTGGGAAGCTGGCTGATGCGCTCGAACTGCTTCTGGAGCTTTGGCGTGGGGCCACGCTTGCCTGGTTTCATGCCCTGCCCAAGGAGTTCGTCCACCGTGAGGCCCAGGATCTCGGCGAGGGGCGGAAGGTGGAAAGTCGGGACGCGCATGCGCCCGGCCTCGTAATGGGCGACTGTCGCCTGGGCGATGCCGAGGTGGTCGGCGACCTCCTGCTGAGTGCGGTGCTGGGCCTTTCGAGCATTTGCGATGCGCGAACCCAGCTCCTTGATGAAAGCCTGCTCGTCCTTGGTTTTCATGGATGGCCAACTCGTTGTGACAGCCATGAGGTTAAGCTCCGTTTCCGTAGGGTCGAACTTGACGGTATTCAGGATTAGAATATTCTGCATCAGAATTATTCTATTCAGAAACCCCTTGACAGGGTTTTCACGAACCGGAGGAATCCATGGCCCGAATCCCCGATGCCGAGTTGGAGCGATTGAAGGCCGATATCTCGGTGGAGCGCCTGGTGGAGGCGGCCGAGATCGCGCTCACGAAGTCGGGGAAGGACAAGCTGGGGCGGTGCCCGTTCCACGAGGACGGGGAGCCGTCGCTGGTGGTGACGCCCGCAAAGAACCTCTTTCACTGTTTCGGCTGCGGCGCGGCGGGCGGGCCCATCGACTGGGTGATGCGGATCCAGGGGATCAGCTTCCGCCATGCGGTGGAGCGGCTGAAGGCGGACGTGGGGCTGGCGGTGGAGGCGGCATCCAGCCCCGTGAAGCACAGCAGCGTGCGCGTGCTGCCGCCTCCAGTTGCGTTCGACGCGGGGGATCAGGCGTTGATGCAGCAGGTGATCACGTACTACTTTGAAACGCTGAAGGGCTCGCCCGAAGCGCTGGAGTATCTGCGTGCCCGGGGGATCGCGCATCCCGAGGCCATCGAGCGGTTCAAGCTGGGCTACGCGAATCGGACGCTGGGCTACAGCCTGCCCATCAAGCAGGTGAAGGCGGGCGCGGAGATCCGGGGGCGGCTGGAGAAGGTGGGGCTGTACCGGGAGAGCGGGCACGAGCACTTCACGGGGAGCCTGGTGATTCCGGTCATGGATGAGCGTGGGGATGTGCTGGAGGTCTATGGCCGGAAGATCCTCCCCAACCTGAAGAAGGGCACGCCGCTGCACCTGTACCTGCCGGGGCCGCACAAGGGCGTGTGGAACGTGGAGGCGTTGCGCGACTCGAAGGAAATCATCCTGTGCGAGGCGCTGATCGACGCGCTGACGTTCTGGTGCGCGGGCTACCGCAACGTGACGGCGGCCTATGGCGTGGAAGGGTTCACGCCGGACCACCTGGCGGCGTTCCAGCGGTATGGCACGGAGCGGATACTGATCGCCTATGACCGGGACGAGGCGGGCGACCGCGCCGCCGAGAAGCTGGCGCAGAAGCTGATGGAGCGCGGGATCGCGTGCTACCGGATCCAGTTCCCGAAGGGGATGGATGCGAACGAGTACGCGCTGAAGGTCGCGCCCGCCGCGAAGAGCCTCGGCCTGGCGATCCGGGGCGCGGAATGGATGGGGAGCGGCAAGGCCCCCAAGAGAGAAGCGGCTAAGAAAGAAAACATCCGGGAAGAGGTGCTGGAGCAGATGCAGTCGGAGCCTGCGTCCGTGCCTGATGCACTTCCTTCTTTAGCTGCCGTTCCCAAGCCGCCGGCGCAGGCGGCGCCGAGGGAGGAGGCCGCGTTGCCGGCGTCGCCGGTGCCGCCCGCGCCGGGGGATGAGCTGGCGCATGAGGTCCAGGGCGAGGATCTGATGTTGGGATTTTGGGATCGCGCCTACCGGGTCCGGGGGTGGCAGAAGCCGCTCTCACCCGAGGCCCTGAAGATCAACCTCATGGTGTCCAAGGGGCCACGTTTCCACGTGGACACGCTGGACCTGTACCAGGCGAAGGCGCGGGCGGCGTTCATCAAGCAATCCAGCCTGGAGCTGAGCGAATCCGAGGAGGCGCTGAAGGGGGATCTGGGGAAGGTGCTGCGGAAGGTGGAGGCGATGCAGGCCGAGCAGTTGGCCCAGGCGCTGAAGGCCAAGGAGCAAAAACCCACGCTGACGGAGACGGAGCAGGCCGAAGCCCTGGCCCTGCTGAAGGCGCCGGACCTGCTGAGCCGCATCCTCGCGGACTTCGAGGCCCTGGGCGTGGTGGGGGAGGAGGCGAACAAGCTGACGGGCTACCTCTCGGTGGTGTCGCGGCTGCTGGACCGGCCGCTGGCGCTGCTGATCCAGTCGGCCTCGGCGGCGGGCAAGTCCTCGCTGATGGACGCGGTCCTCGATCTGGTGCCCGAAGAAGACGTGGTGCGCTACTCGGCGATGAGCGGCCAAAGCCTCTTTTACATGGGTGACAAGAACCTCCAGCACCGGATCCTCGCCATCGCCGAAGAAGAGGGCGCCAAGCAGGCGGCCTACGCGCTAAAACTGCTCCAGTCGGAAGGGAAGATCACCATGGCGAGCACGGGGAAGGACCCGGCCACGGGGATGCTGACGACGCACGATTACACGGTGGAAGGGCCCGTGATGCTGTTCCTCACCACCACGGCCATCGACCTGGACGAGGAGCTGCTGAACCGCTGCCTGGTGCTGACGGTGAACGAGAGCCGGGAGCAGACGCGGGCCATCCACGCTCACCAGCGGAGCCGGGAGACGCTGGAGGGCCTGCTGGCGCGTTCCACGCGGGACCGGCTCCTCGCCCTGCACCGGAACGCCCAGCGCCTGCTGGAGCCGCTGGCGGTGGTGAACCCCTACGCCGACCAGCTCCGGTTCCGGGATGACCAGACGCGCTCCCGGCGCGACCACGTGAAGTACCTCACGCTGATCCGGTCCATCGCCCTGCTGCACCAGTTCCAGCGTGAGGTGAGGGCCATCCCGCACGGGGACCGGATCCTGCGCTACATCGAGGTCATGCCCTCGGACATCGAGCTGGCGAACGAGCTGGCGGAGGAGGTGTTCTCCCGCACGGTGGACGAGCTGCTGCCGCAGACGCGCAAGCTGCTGACGCTGCTCCATGCCTGGGTGCGTGAGCGCTGTGAACAAGACGGGATCGAGCAGGCCGAGTTCCGCTTTACGCGGCGGCAGGCGCGGGAGGCCGTGGGTTGGGGGGACACGCAGATGAAGGTCCACCTGGCGCGCCTCGCGGAGATGGAGTTCCTGATGCCCCACAAGGGCGGGCCCAAGCAGGCGTTCGCCTACGAGCTGCTGGTCCAGGGCGAGGATGCGGAGGGCCGCGCCCGCCTGCTGGGCCTGATCGAGGTGGGCACGCTCCAGCCTTCGACTACGGCGGAATGCGGTCGGGGGGAGGAGGCCCTGCGGTCGGCCCCTGGTCGGGCTCCGGTCGGGGGGTGGTCGGCGGGTGGTCGGGGTGCGGTCGCGGCGGTGGAATCCAACCCTGGCGAGGGTTTGAACGGTTTCCATGCGGATGAGGCCGAAATCGCGCATTCAGGAAACGCCATCACCGTCCTGTCGTAGTCGGGAGTCCTACCCATGGGCCACAAAGGCACAGCCCGTCCGAAGCCCCCCATCGGGGACGTGCGGGATCCGGACAGCCTCTATCACCACCTGCTGCGCTACCTGGAGGCGCTGGCGGTGAAACAGTACTCGCCGCGCACCATCACAGCGCGGGACGAGCAGCTGCGCTACCTGATCCTGTGGTGCGACGAGCGGGGGATCACGAAGCCCTCGCAGCTCGACCGGCCCATCCTGGAGCGGTACCAGCGGCACCTGTTCTACTACCGCAAGAAGGACGGCGAGCCGCTGTCGGCGCGGAGCCAGCACGTGCGCCTGGTCCACATCCGGCATTGGCTCGGCTGGATCACGAAGCAGGGGCACCTCCTCTACAACCCGGCGGCGGACCTGGAGCTGCCGAGGCAGGAGACGCGGCTGCCGAAGGCCATCCTCACGGCGCGGGAGGCGGAGGCCGTGCTGGACGTGCCGGATATCGGCACCACGCTCGGCCTGCGGGACCGCGCCATCCTGGAAACCCTCTACAGCACGGGGATGCGGCGGCTGGAGCTGGTGGGGCTGCACGTCCACGATCTGGACTATGAGCGCGGCACGGTGATGATCCGTCAGGGCAAGGGGAAGAAGGACCGCATGATCCCCATCGGGGAGCGGGCCCTGCGCTGGATCCAGGCCTACCGCGACACGGCGCGGCTGGAGCTGGTGACGGGGCGGGATGGCGGTGCCCTGTTCCTCACGAACGTGGGAGAGCCGTTCACGGCGGGCCGCCTCACGGACCTGGTGCGGGACTGCGTGAACAAGGCGGGCCTGGGGAAGAAGGGCGCGTGCCACATGTTCCGGCACACGATGGCCACGCTGATGCTGGAGAACGGCGCGGACATCCGGTTCATCCAGGCGATGCTGGGCCACGTGAAGCTCGACACGACGCAGATCTACGCCCAGGTGAGCATCCGCCAGCTCAAGGTGATCCACACGGCCACCCATCCCGGCAAGCTCGCCAAGGCGGGCCAGCACGCTCTGGAGGAAGAGCCGGAGCCGACGGCGGAGGACGTGCTGGCGGCCCTGGAGCGAGAGGCGGCGGAGGATGAGGAGGGCTGAGGTTGCAGTGGGTGGATACAATTCCGTCCAATGCTTTCCCTGCACCCCGTAACATCGCTGAGCCGACGAGGCGGACCTCTGCGTCCGCCGAAACGTGCGTCAGGGGGTCTCGGGGGAAGTTCCTTCTTTAGCCGCCCTGCAAAGCCGCGTCCCGTAAGGGATTCCACGCGATGGAGGCGGCAAACCGCAGAGGGTTCCAGCGAAGACCCCTACGGACGCATGACGAAGGTCTCCGGTGACCGAAATACGGCCTTTGGCTACACGGGACACTTCTGGCACGGACCCAGTGGGCTCTTCCTCACGCTCTACCGCGCCTATGATCCCAATCTAGGCCGGTGGATCAGTCGGGACCCCATGGCGAAGGCTGAAGTACAGGAGGGGCCGAATATTTATTCTTACGTCCAAAACAATGCGATCAATTACCTGGATCATTATGGATTGGAGTCGAGTTGTGAAAACCCCTGTGATAAAGCCAAGCAATTTCATATGGACCATGGGGATTCCGGTGGGGTTATCTGCTATGGCGGTGGAAAATATGCATGCAATTGGGGTGATTGGAAAAAGGGAGCCAAAAAGGAAATTGATATGTGTACGATTGAACACGAAAAAGATCACTTCGACGATATAGATTGCCCTCCTGTTGGGCTTTGGAGGCCGAGATTCAAGGAGGGTAAAGATTGGAGCGAAGAGGAAAGAAAGGCTTACAATGCTGAAACATCATGCCTCATAAAAAATAATCACTATCGTCCTGGATCTGAAGGTTATAACGGTATCCGGGATATGTTGTCTGGTATAAAATGGATTATTAAAAATAAAATAAATAAATAGTCATCAAAAAGAAGTAAGGAGCCGAGAAGGATGATCCCCAACCGCCAGGGTGCGCAGCGAAGGGAGCCCGTAGGGCGACCGGAGCGGAGCACCCTGGCGGATCGGCCCGAGAGGCATCAGGCTCTCTCAGGAGCCGAACCATGTCACAACCCCCGCTCCTCCCCGAAGGGGGTATCCAACGCTGAACGGCCAAACGGAAAGCCGGAGCAGGAGTCGACGCTACTGAGGAAAAACGTGGACCAGGAACCCCTCTATTTCACTTTTTAGGTCACCTGTGAGGCCTGGTACCACGCCCAAGCCCTATCGCGATCGCAGGGTTCCATAATGGGTTCTTAATCGATCGGCCTCCCGCACCAGGTTGGGGTTCTTCTTAACCGCGTCCTCGAGGGCCCCTTCGGCCTCCGCCCTGAGACTGTCCCTCGATGACGAGGGGGGCAGGGCCCCCAGAAAGAGCAGTTCAGCTTTGAGAAGGAGTTGTTCTCCTTCGTCGGAGTTACTGGGATTATTGAGCCGTTGGGCCGCCCGGATGGCCTTCAACCCTTCGTTCAACACTTGGGTATTCAAGCGCCCCCGCTTGGCCTCCCGCAGGAGCCGCTCCCGTGCGCACAAGGCAACCAGCAGGGTAATCTCCGGGTCTTTCGGGTTTTGCTGAAGGGTTTTGGGGAGGGACTGGCGCAGGGCTTGGAGGTCCTGGGTGGATTCTTTCCCTCGGAGTGTATCGAACCGAGCCTGAAGGAGGGTGGCCTGGACCAGATCCACGGGCTGGGGCGCCTGCGCGAGCCCAAGGCCCTCCTTGGTTTCTTGCACCGCCAGGGCCAGCTCGGTTGGATCGGGGAGGTGGCTATCCTCGATATCCCACCAGAGTTTGTTGAAATGCACCCTGCCCAAATTGAGGTGGTTGTAGTAGGTCTTGGATTCCGCTTCAACGCGCTGGCGCGCCACTTTTACGGCTTGGGAAAGGGCGGAGCTGAAGACGAGTCCCCGCCAACGGAGGGACTGGGCCTCCATCAGCCAGCAGGCAAGCAGGTTGCCGTAGGCGGATGGATGCGGGTTTTCTTGGAGGGCCCGCTCAGCATAGCGCCTGGCCTGCAGCAGAGCGGGGCTGGGATCCTCCCCGTGTCTCAGCTGGTATTGCCCCAATTCTCGATTTCCTTCCGCGAGCAACATGGCGATGTTGCCATTCCTTGGTGTGTTCGGCAGGGCCTGTTCCAAATAGCGAAGCTCTGCTTGGATTTCCGCCCGCGGGTCCTTGGAGCTGAGCCCCCGCTTCAACGATCGAATCTCTGTCCAGGCCGACAACAGGTCTTCATCCGATTCGTGCCCGATGAGGAGCCCGTGGATCAAGACCTCCGCTCGGCCCAGATCTTCCGTGGGGTCCGTGCTTCCCCCGAGGCGGGTTTCGGCGCGCATGAGAAAGACTTCGGATTGATGTCGGAGAGCGTTGCGGTCGTCCGGGTCGATTTGGAGCAGACGGTCCACGGGCTCTAATAGCCAATCCCAATCGGATCGCCCCACTCGATGGCTCTGGATCCGCAGCCGAATGATCGCACGACGGCGCACAAACTCCATTTCGAGGGGCCACGGCGCGCTTCGAGAAATGATTTGCGCATGATCCAGCGAATGCCGCATGGCTTCCAGCAGATCCAAGACTTCCCGCATTTCGCCCTTTTGAAAGTGGATCTCGGCTTGGGCCCTCGAGATTAAGGCATCGAGAATCCACGCCTCGTAGAACCATGGCAGCGACACTTGCGCTTCCCGTGCCTTGGCGTGGGCGAGTTCAAAATCCCTTCCAATGAGAGCGAGATGACCCTCGGCGTAGGCACCTTCTCCCCCCTGCCTTCCCTGGCGGAGCAGGTTCAAGGCCGGTTGTCTCAGAGACACTTCGAGTTCGTTCTGGCGCTTCTCGTACGCTTCCCCATGCAGGTGATGAAAGGAGGTTTCATAGAGGCGGGCCAACGTGAGGCCCAAGGACTGGGCCACCTCGGGTGAGCGATAGCCGCTCTTCCATGCCTCCTCCAACTCGGACCTGGCCTGCTCCAATTCGCCCAGCGCGAGATAGGCACGGCCGAGAGCCAAATGACCCGGCCCCTCCGCCCAGCGACCCTGCTGGCGCATGTGCTCACGCAACTGTCCAATCCGTTGCCGGACTAAGTTCTTGGCCTTTCGGGTATCGTGGAGGGGAAGAGAAAAGTCCAGCCGAAGAAGGGTTTCCACCTCCTTGGCCTCCTGACCGAAACGCTGGGCCAGGCTCGTCTGAGCCCGGGCGCGGGCGAGGGCATAGAGGACAAAGCCCGAGAGGCCCAGGAGCAGGGCGAGAAAAACCGCAGCCACCCGAGTGGCGGCACGGTGGGTGCGAAGCCACCTGGCAAGTCGCTCAAGAGGGCCCGGTGGACGCGCAAGAATGGGCTCGCCATCGAGGAATCGACGTAAATCCTCCCCGAGGGCCCGAGCCGAGGGATAGCGGCCGGCAGGGTCCTTTTTAAGGCAATGGAGGGTGATGGTTTCCAGGTCCTGGGGGAGGTTGGGCCTCAGTCGCCCGGGGGGAATGGGGTCATCGTTCAGAACCCTCCGGAGGGCCTCGAGGTAGGCTGGAGTCTCGGGGCTATTCCCATCGAGCAGGGGTACTGGCGGGATGGCGTTAGGGTCTGCGGGCTTCGGGCGGGGGTCCGTGAAGGGGGGATGACCCGCCAGGATTTCGTACAAGGTGGCACCGAGACAGTAGACGTACGCGCGGGCGTCAAGTAATCGATCACCCATGGCCCTTTCCGCGGCACTGTACACGAACGTGCCGATGGGCACGGACGTTTTGG